>JADGEF010000165.1 GCA_016744515.1 Marinifilaceae bacterium
TTCTTACATTCAATCTTTCCTCAGAGAGTTCAATAATAGACTCTCTTAAAGCCATTAGTTTACCTTTTTGGAGTGTCTTATAATCTTTTATACGAGAACGATTATGCATCTCTAATTCATAATTCAGGAACATATTCTCTTCACTAAGATTTTCTATTACAGCTCTTACAGACACTTCATCTAACATACCTTCTATTTCAATCCAGGCCTTCACTTTCCCCTCTTCAGAAGTTGGTGGTACAGCTAAGAACCCAAAAATTTGAAATAATATGAGAAATTTTAAAATCATGAATAATAGTTGTAATAGTATATCGTAAATATAGATAAGATTGACATAAATATTGCTAGATTGAGCAATATGTTTATCATCAATTCGGGTAGATTAGTCAATAACTACACTTTGGGGTAGGTATTTTTGGCAGATCAATAAACAACAAATCTTAACTAACTGTAACTGATTACTTTTCTCAACAAAACATATAGACTAATCTTGATTAAAAAATGAAACTAGAATAATCTGCATTTAAGAAACGACGCAACTCTTCAGAGCTAATTCGCACTTTAATATTTCCACCCATTACGTAAGAAATATTCCCTGTTTCTTCCGATACAACAATTACATGTGCATCGGTCATTTGACTAATACCAATGGCAGCTCTATGTCTTAGACCAAGACTTCCGGGAATATTTGGGTTATCCGAAACTGGAAGAATACATCTCGCTGCAAGTATACGGTTGTTATCCAAAATTAAAGCCCCATCGTGCAAAGGTGCGTTTTTGAAGAAAATAGCCTCGAGCAGACTTGATGAAATACGTGCTTTAAGAATCTGTCCTGTATCCGCAAAGCTAAACAAGTCAGTTCGCTTTGTTATAACAATTAAAGCGCCTATCTTCGATTTAGACATATTCTCGCAAGATTCGATTATGGCATCAAGCTCCTTATCTTTAATGGATTTTTCATCGGCAGAAAGCCATTTTTCGAAAGAAAACTTTTGACTGAAATTGTATCGTGAACCTAAATGAAGTAAAAACTTACGCACCTCTTGCTGAAATACAATGAGTAGTGCAATTACCCCAACACCAATAAACTGACCGAGAATACTACTCAGCAATTCCATATTTAGTGCCTTTACAAACAACCACATTAAGTAGAAAAGGAAAAGACCTACAAAAATATTGATAGCAACAGTTCCTCTTATCAGCATATAAACCTGATAAAGTAAAAATGCAACCAAAAGAATATCCAGAACATCGAAGAAGCTTAGTGTTATAAAAGCTAGGGTCATATATAAAGTGTTAGGCCTATTGGGGCTCGATAATGAGTAATGTGTGTATAGAAGAATGTCTTCATTAACAAAAGTAAAAATTTATAATAGATAATCCTTAAAAGAAAATCTCAATTATTGAATCTGCATTTTATTATAAAGCTTCACACATTCAACGGCCTCTTTTACATCATGTACTCTAAGAATATTCGCCCCTCCTATTAAAGCTACCATATTCAATGCTGTTGTACCGTTTAAACTGTCCTGAGCTTCGCCTCCAAGTAATTTGTAAATCATCGATTTACGAGAAATACCAATCAACAATGGGCGTTCAATTGCTTTAAATGCTTCCAATTGCCCCATGATTTGATAGTTTTGCTCCAAAGTTTTAGCAAACCCAAAACCTGGGTCGATAATAATATCTTTTGCTCCCAAATCATTCAATTGCTTCACTCTATCCTTAAAAAATTCTAAGAGCTCCCCCATCAAATCCTTATAATCGGTTTGAGATTGCATGGTCTGAGGCGTTCCTTTAATGTGCATCATGATATACGGAACTTGCAATTCAGCAATGGTTTTAAACATTCTATCATCAAGCGTTCCTCCTGAAATATCGTTCACAATACAAACTCCAAATTCTGCGATAACCCTTCTAACCAATTCAGAACGAAATGTATCAATAGACAAAATAGCATTTGGCAACTCTTTTCTGATAACAGATATAGCTGGCTTCATACGTCTCCACTCCTCTTCAATATCAATATTTTCAGCCCCCGGACGAGTAGAATAAGCGCCTAAATCAATAATATCGGCACCTTCTTTTACGATCTGCTTGGCTCGTTTTAGAATTGAAGCCGTGTCAATATACTGTCCGCCATCAAAAAAAGAATCTGGTGTTAAGTTCAAAATCCCCATTACCAAAGGTTTATCAAAAGATATTGAATTCTTACCACACATAATTGATGTGATCTTCTGATTTGAAGAATTTGTTTTATATTTTTGCATGTGATGATTATTTTCGGTCTAAAAACTGAACAAAAATAAGAGAAATTTGTCAAAGCTCTCGATATGCAGAGAGATAAGCCTATTTTTATTATTTCGTTGAATAATCCTTATTCTGATTTATAAAGAAATTTAGCCTCAAATAGTAATGACTACTGTAATAGAAACTCAATCACCTAGAATGACTACAAACGAACAATACGAAAGCATTATAACAATCTGTACTGACATCTACACCAAGAAAATGAAAGATTATGGTACGGCTTGGCGCATTCTACGTCCAACCTCTCTTACAGATCAGATTTATATTAAAGCTCAACGTATTCGTAGTATCGAGGAAAAAGGGATGAGTAAGATCGAAGACGATATTCGATCGGAGTTTATTGGTATTGTGAACTATTCAATCATGGGAATTATCCAACTTGAATTAGGGACTTCCGATGAGCCATTGCCTGCAGATAAAGCGCTAGAATTGTATAGTAAATATTTTCAGGAGGCGAAAAATTTAATGGAAAAGAAGAATCATGATTACGATGAAGCTTGGAGAAGTATGAGAGTTTCGTCATATACTGACCTTATTTTAATGAAGATTAATCGTACCAAGCAAATTGAAGATAATTTAGGGAAAACTCTGATCTCTGAAGGGATTGATGCCAATTACTACGATATGATTAACTATTCAGTATTCGGATTGATCAAATTAGAATTCGGAGAATAATTGAATTGACCTTGCTATTTATCCAAACACCCAAAGTATTAGAACAACATGAAGCTTCTTAGAACCATAAGCCGATTCCTTGTCGGATTCCTTTTTATTTTTTCAGGATTTGTGAAAGCAATTGATCCAATGGGATCAACCTTTAAGTTTAAAGACTACTTCTCAGCTTTTGGAATGGATTCATTGGCAGGACTAGCCTTTTCTATGGCAGTTATTCTTGCTGCTCTCGAATTCTGCGTAGGCATGCTTATTCTATTTAATATGCACAAGAAGAGTGCCTCATGCTTAGCACTATTGTTCATGTTATTCTTCACCCCGCTTACGCTGATATTGGCAATTACTAATCCTGTGAGTGACTGTGGTTGCTTTGGTGATGCACTGATATTGACCAATTGGGAAACTTTTGGGAAGAACATTATTATTCTAGCATTTACACTTGTTATCTTCTTTACTCGAAATAGTGAGAAGGATAAGAGCTCTAAATTAACGAATAAGCTAATGCTAGCCTTTTCGCTAGTCATAGCACTAGGAAGTTCTTATTATTCATACCGTCATTTACCTTTCATCGATTTTAGACCTTACCATATAGGCGCAAACATTCAAGATGGGATGTTAATTCCTAATGGTGCTCCAACCGATGAATATGAGTCTATTTTTAAGTATGAAAAAGATGGTGTCGTTAAGGAGTTTAATGAAAGCAATTACCCTTGGCAAGATTCTACTTGGGTATATGTAGATGTAGAACAAATAAAGATAAAAGAGGGCTATAAGGCTCCTATTCATGATTTCTCTATCTCTAATGAAGATTATGGTGATATAACAGATCAAGTTCTTAATGATGCTTCATACACATTCTTATTCGTAAGTCGCCATTTAAGTGAGCTTGATAAAGACGGTTTAAAACACATTAACGAATTGGCTTCTTGGGCCAATAACCAAGCCTACAATTTTATTTGTTTAACTGCCTCTTCAGATGATGATATTAAAGCTTTTAAAGAGAAATACGAATTTAATTTTGAGTTTTATGCTACTGATGAAATTCAATTGAAAACAATGATTCGCTCAAATCCTGGTTTAATACTTTTGCAAAATGGAACGATTTTAAACAAATGGCATTGGCGAGATATACCAAAAACAACAGAAATAAAGGCTAATTTAGCAGCCTATTCAATAACACAACATCAAACACTGACTAATAGATTAGTTATTTTAAGTATTACAACAACTTTATTGCTTTTAATCGGGTGCTTCCTTATGCTTAAATTCCGATTTGGAGCTATAAAAAACAGATGACAGTTATGAGAAAAAAAATTGTTGCAGGAAACTGGAAAATGAACAACAGCCTTCAAGAAGGTATCGAGTTAGCAAAAGAAATTAATGGTTTGGTAGAATCTACCGATATCAAAGATGTTCAGGTTATTATTGGTGCTCCTTTCATTCACCTTACAGAGCTTAACAAAGCCATTACCAGCAATAAAATCCGTGTTTCAGCTCAGAACTGTGCCGACGAGAAAAGCGGAGCTTATACAGGTGAGATTTCAGCTTCAATGCTTGGATCTACAGGAACTCAGTGCGTAATTCTAGGTCACTCAGAGCGTAGAAGTTATTATGGTGAGACTAGCGAGACTTTAGTTAAGAAAACTAACCTTTGTCTTGAAAACAAATTGACTCCTATCTTTTGTATTGGTGAGGTTTTAGAAGAACGTCAAAGCGAAAAGCATTTTGATGTCGTTAAATCTCAAATTGCTGAAGGTTTATTTCACCTTTCTGCAGAAGATTTCGGAAAAGTTATTTTGGCTTACGAGCCAGTTTGGGCAATTGGAACAGGAGTGACTGCATCGGCAGATCAAGCACAAGAAATGCATGCTTTTATTCGTAAAACTCTTATTGAGAAATACGGTAAGCAAGTTGCTGAAGATTGTTCAATTCTATATGGCGGAAGCTGTAAACCATCTAATGCACAAGAGCTATTTAGTAACGAAGATGTAGATGGTGGTCTTATCGGTGGCGCTTCGCTAGTTGCAAAAGACTTTATGGGTATTATTACTGCTTTCTAAGCTAGCAAACGAAAAAATAAAAAAGTCGAGGAACTTCATGTTTCTCGACTTTTTTATGCTTTAGATTTAAGTTCTCTACTCGCTATCTTGTAAACCTTCGATACACTCAAAAGCTTTCTCGGCGTTATCCATATCAACTAATAATTCAATTAAATCTGGAGAACCACTTGGCACTCCTGCATGCACACCAGATTGAAAATCATCTTTCATAATGGAAGTAATTCCTAATTCACTTAACCTCTCCACGTAATAAGTAACATCAATCATTGAGCCTTTAAATACGCAAACACTATTTTGTCCTTCAGTCATAATATATCAGTTTTATAGATGAGACAACTATTTCTATTAAAGATAAAATTTATATGCTTAATATCAAACAACTTTGAGTGATTAGATAAAGTTAAATCACAATTAAACTAATTATAAGTGATATCTCATAATTGGTCTTTTATCCAATGGCTCATCAACTTTAACAAACCCCACCGCTTCATAGGCTTTCTCAATACCTGTCCATGCAAAATTATCGGGATATTTGCTGAAGCTTGAGTTGCATTGATGCGACTCAAGTACTTTAGCTCCTTTAGTTTGGCAATAAGTTATCAGGTGCTTTAATAAAGTTCTTTTGATTCCTCTTCTTCTCCAATCTTTACGAATAAACAAACAGGATATTATCCAAGTCTGTTCATCAATTATTTTTACTTCATGAGATTTAGGTAATCTGGGAAAATCCTCTCGATTTCCCAAAGAACACCAGCCTACAGGTTCATTATCATTGTAAACTATAATACCTGGAATCCGTCCTGATTCAACAAGTGCTTTCATTGCTAAACGATTACCTTCTCCTTTGCTAGCCTCAAATTCATCTGTAGGTAACCGACACTGCATACACCAACATCCTTCACAAGCTCCTTTCTCTCTAAAGAGATATTCGAAGTCTTTAAAATTGGCTGAATTTAAAGCTTGAAAACTGAGATGGTTATTTTGGTTAAGTGCCTCCATAATTTATATTTTTGTTTTCAAGATACAAAAAAAAGAAGCTCATTTTCTTAAGAATGATTCAATTTAGGGCGTATCCTTTGTCGATAAATTTGACTTTTTGAATACTTATCCTGAAACTTCGATCTTAGTGCAATTCTCTCCTCATTAGGCAAGGTAATTATCTCTTTACATTCATCAGTACAACAAGCATTATATTGCGACTTACAAGCCTCACATTGAATAAAAAGTAAGTGACAATCGTTATTGGCACAGTTGGTATGCGTGTCACATACTGCGCCACACTGATGGCATTTACTTATAACCTGTCCATCTATGCTCTCACCCAAGCGCTCATCGAATACAAAGTTCTTTCCTATAAATTTCGACTTAAGTTCTGTTTGCTTAATTTGTCTTGCGTATTCAATAATACCACCATGCAATTGGTTCACATCCTTAAAACCATGGTGTTTTAAATAAGCACTCGCCTTTTCGCAACGGACACCACCTGTACAATAAAGCAAGACTTTATTATCCTTCTTATCAGAGAAATCGTCAACTACCATCTGAATTTCCTCTCGGAAAGTATCAACATCAGGACAAATTGCATTCTCGAAATGCCCCACTTCACTCTCATAATGATTACGCATATCAATAACAACTGTATCAGGTTCGTCTAATGAATTGTGAAATTCCATAGGCGTTAGATGTTTCCCTACATTGGTTACATCAAAACTACCATCGTCTAATCCATCGGCCACGATCTTAGCACGCAGTTTGATATTGAGTTTGAAAAATGACTTCCCATCATCCTCAACAGCCCACTTTATCGGCATATCCTTTAGTTCTATCCTAGCATTTAATGCAGCAACAAAAGCCTCTATATTATGCTCGGGTACACTCATTTGTGCATTTATGCCTTCTCTGGCTATATAAATTCTCCCTAAACAATCGAGTCTATCAAATTCTACAAACAAATCATCACGAAAAGTTTGCGAATCTTCCAATATCACATATCGATAAAAAGAAAGTGTTATTCGCTTAAAGCTTTCAGAGTAAAGCTTTTTTAGAGCTTCTTCCTTGCTGAGTTTATTATGGAGCTGCATCTTATTTTTATTTAGAATAATTTAAGGTGCAAAAATAAAGGATTTTGGATGAGTTACAAGGATTTGATCAATAAATCAGACCTAGAAGTATTTTATAAAAAAAACTATCCAAATCAAGTAGGGTAAATATAGGA
>JADGEF010000023.1:0-30401 GCA_016744515.1 Marinifilaceae bacterium
AGTAACCTAAAGATACAACAAAATCAGGGCTTGCCGTGGTTGCATGCTATTTTTTTTACTTCTATAATGCACTAATTATTGGGTGCGAAACTTGAGTTACTAATAAAATGCCGAGTATTCATTCCTAAGCCCGTGCTTTCTATCTTGGAGTAACATTGCTGTTCTTTATGCCAGCTTTTAGCCTTGTAAGAGAAACTGATAAAATGTTGATGTTTTTCTCCTTGTTTCTGGTAGAGATGTTTTACTGCTTTTTCTACCCGCGACACCTTTCTTTTTAATACGGCATTACTAGCCTGACCTGTAGTAAATAGCAGATTGTAATGATCTACCAATTCATAGAAAGGAGCACAGCTAAAACCACTATCTGTTCGTATACAATTTCCATTTCAGGATAAGTTGCTCGAATCTTGATGATAATGCGTTTTAAAATACCAACATACCATTTATTAGAGTGGCTATTTCCTGGTCGAAGAACAGGAAGGATTATTTGACCTGTTTCCCCATCATGAAAAAACAATTCATTTAACATAAACTGACCATAGTAACCATTGAACATGGACATTTGTTGATTGCCATGGGTAGGGTCATCTGTTGCGTCAACATCAATAATAATACGTTTTCGACCTGATAAAGTCGATACGTAATGATCTACCCAAGCATTACTAAGCTCAAAGATGGAGTGCTTATCCATGCTATTTTCAAATCTTGATATGGTGGGCTGAGATGCTAAATCTCCTTGAAGGACATCTTTAAATAGTGGATCGTGCTGTAAATGGCTTACGTCATTGGCATCTTGATAACCAAGCATCATCATAAAAACCCGTTGTTTAAGCTGTACTTCTCGGCTATAAGTGATAAAGTGAGGATTACGTAAGTCTGGCAAATGCTTGCCAAACTTATTTATCAACTTATGTTCACGCTCTAATTTCTCAAGAAGTATTAGGGATCCATCAGTACTGATTTCTGATGCAGAAAAATCAACAGAAACTGCTTTATTTGCTCTGTAAAATATGGTATCTTTAGTGCTCAAAATTGGGTGGCTTTTTAAAGTGCTATTTTTGTTTGTTTGTACAATAAATTTAACACTTTACACCCAGTTTTATCTCTTTTACAATGAATTTTTCGGGTTAAATCAAGCATAATTCTACTGTTCTATCCTACTTTCTGTTTTGTTGCTTTCGTTTTTTCCGCCTTCTGCTCCTTTTCTTTTTCCTTTTTAAAACCAGAAAAATTGATATTTCTATTGGCTGCATCCACTTGAAGGGTTGCTGTAAACTTCTTGCCATCTTTGCCTGTCATTCCCTTCACTACAATTTTCTTCCCTGCTGCCAGTTTCTGCCTTTGCTCATCCGAAAGACCTGCTCCTTTTATTTTTTCAGGAACTCTAATGTGTTTTATCCGCAGAGGAATTAATTCATTGGTCTTGGAATCTATGGACAAATAATAATTGTCTTTCTTCCCGTCTCTTCCTTTTAATTCTAAAGTTTTGCCAAGATTCCTATTTTCCAGCAAGGCTGTTTTTTCCTCCTTGGTAAACTTGTGCTGCATATACTCCTCTGGGATATGCAATCTCTGGATGGGATGCACTTTAATGTTCACACTGCCATCCTCTAATTTTTGAAGGCGAATTTTCGTTGGAATACGAAAGTTTTCATCATTAATCTTGGCATTGACTGTGTAGAGTTTCATTGAACGGAAACCATTTAAAAAATCGTTTAACTCCTGACTTTCCATACGATCTACAAAATCTCTTTTAATCCCTACCTTCTCCAGTTTTTCAAAAGGGATTTCATCTTTCCTAATACGTGTTGTCTGTTCCATGTTGTCGTTTTTTAATGCTTATTACAATTCTTATTTAGTGTTGATCTTACATTCTATTAAGATCTTTTGAATGTCGTTGTAGATTCTGTTTCTATTGTTTTCCAGGACTTTCTCTTTATCATCAAACTCATAAATCGTAGGTATGGGCTGGTAGTTTATTTCTTCCCTTTTAATAGCTTCCGTATCCATCTGAATCAAACTGTTAAAATTCTTTTGCTGAATCTGCTCGTCAAAATTATCTGCTACCTGCCCCACCATATAGCCTTGTGGTAGTGTGGCAATCTTGCCTTCAGGAACCAGAAAATCCATTTGGGTAGAAAATGAGGTAGATTGAGAGTTACTGTTAATATTTATGGATTGCCTCTCCTGAAGAATTTTCCCCATTCGATTTTGTATAAATCGGGCGGTCTCTCCTACGGATTGACCTGCGAAAAGGTTTCCAATATTTGTCAGGATAGCATTAGCCTGCTCCTTGCCGTAATCTCTAATCAGCTGAGCTATGGTTTGAATTCCCAATAGGGTTGAGATTCGATTACTTCTGGCTGTTGCAATCAAAGTATCCAAACCTCTAAAATAGATGGTTGCTAGTTCATCAAAAATCAAGGAGGATTTGTGTTGTCCCTTACGATTGATCACCTTAAGCATTCTTGTCATATATAGGGACAGTACAGCTCCATACATTTCAATTCGAAGTGGATTATTAGCCAAACAGAGTACTTTAGGTTTCTTAGGGTTATTGATATCCAATGAAAAATCATCACCTGAACAAATCCAATAGATCTCTTTACTGATGATTTTGGAAATCGCAATTTTCAAACTCCCCAACTGACCTTCCAATTGCTCACTAGCTCCTCTTTTGTGCGCATTGATAAAAGGGTTAATAATATTAACCACATCCTTTTCCTGAGAAAGCACCTCAAAAAGATCATCGTAATCTAGCTGTAAGAGTTCTATGGCATGTGGTAAGGTGCAATATTCTCCATCCTTATAGCGCTTTAAAAACCAGATAACGGCTGCAAAAAAGGAGACTGCTGATTCTGAAAAGAATTCCCCTTGTTTCCGAATCCATTCTCTGTTTAGGTTATAAAGTACCGTTCTGGAGGATTCAAAGGCATCTATTGGACTCTCCAAAAATTCAGGTGCCAAGGGGTTACAGCGATAGGATCTTGTGATATCATCAAAGTTGATGATGTAAAAAGCTGCACTCGATGGTAACTTTCTTCTCTTTTTTGCTTTGAGAAAATGATTGTACGTCACTACTGATAGATCCGGAAACTTAAAGTCATACACACACATGGTAAATCCTTTATTAAGGTGTTGTTTGATAAAGGGAAGAACGACAGAAAAAGATTTTCCTGATCCTGGTGTTCCAATGACCATACTCCCCCGAAAGGGATTAACCACATTAATCCATCCTTCATTGACTTTCCCTCGGTGCTGATACCGGCTTTTCAAGTTCACAGAGTATGGGTTTCCCTTCAATTCCTGTTCTTGCTTGAAACTCTCATTCTCTTTATTGAACCGATCTTTCATCAGGTTCACATTGATGAGTTTGGAGATATTATCAAAAGCAATATTCAGCACAACAAAGCCCCAAAAAGAGAAAAGCAAATAAAGGACTGCCTGCCAATCCTTAAGAAATAGACTTCCCCAATACAAAAACAGCCCTAAAAAGAGTTGATATAAGAGTGTTGAAATCTTTAAATCCCTATCCTTTTTAGCTTTTGTGCCTATACAGGTGATCATCAAAAAACTCATGCAAGCGGCTTTAGAATAAACAGGATGAACCAAGAGCTGAAGATTTTGTAACTTATAGATCAAGCCATCCAATTCCGGCATATAAATACCCCAAGATTTTAAAAATTGAAGTTGACTCAAGTATAAAGAAACAAGCAGCAAGAGATAAGAGAAGAATCGAAACCCTTCATGCATCCTCACTAGCTCACTTGATTCCCCATTCATCTCTTTGATCTTTTGAGTTCGTATTTTATAAGCTTTCTGCTTTTAGGATATCCCTGCTTTTGAGTTCCAGAGATATTTTTCTACCTGTATTACCCAATGCTTTCTCAAGCAATTCAATGCGTAATACCTTCTTGTCAATTATGGTGAACTTGGGCAAGACAAATACTTCCCATGCCTTGCTTTGGGCTGGTATGCGTTTTAATCCACGATATTGGAATTTGGGATGGATCTGATATTCTTGTGTATTGGTCGCTTTTACTCTTCTTTTATCATCTATCCACCACCTAAAACTCTCCACATCATAAGCCATATTGGTTTTGTTCTCTATCTCCAATTCAAAAAATAAGGCATCATCAAGCAGGTAGATGTTTTGAAGACCAAACTGAATGCCATCTGATTTACTTTTTCTTATGCTTGTATGAGTCCTTTTATGAGACAGAATAAATCTGCAGGTCTTTTTTAAGTCTTCTTCTCTCATTAGAGTTCCATGGTAGAGGTTCACACTCATACTCTCAAAATCATCCAATTGGTAAGAGATCTCTTTCGATTCTCCATATATTAAGCTAATGGCGTAAAGCTTACCACCAGTTACCATAGCTATGGAAGATTCTCCTTCATATGCTTTCACTGCTTTAATTCGTGACAAGTTGGAATGTTCCGATATGACTTCGGCCAAGACCAGATCTGGATTGCCAACTTGCAGATAAGTAATTTCCCCTTTTGAGATCAGGTGAATGACCTTATTTTCATTGATTAAAATCTTATTTTGCCCCATTAAACTGATAGATAAAAAAAGACAAAACAGACTGGTAAATAGATTTTTCATGACTACTGGTTTTGATTGATTAAATAGACTAGGGTATTCTTTTTGATGGTTATCTTTTTTAGTCTCACTCGTTTGATGAGAGCCTGAGCCGTACGATCAACTGTATTGATGCCAATAGTGCTAAAAGGATCAGTACCCCTGCTCAAAAGAGATGAAGTATTGGTACGGCTTCCGATCTCCTTACTCACTCTTCTTGCAACATTGTCAGGAATGTACAAGCCAGGTAAACCATCCAAATCATGAATTTGCAAATCGACAGGAAGAAAGTGTTCTGCCAAAGGAAACCTAGTCACCAGTACATTCAGTCTCTCGTTGTTGATCTTACAGATCCCATAGAAAAATGTATTTTTTCCTGCCCGTCTTCCATCTATCCAGGCATCATCAAGCAATCGCATTTTGATACGATTCCCATTTAGAACTGTAGTGGTCTCATAGACTTCTGCTTTAATCAGAGAAATAGATAATTTATTCTTATTAAAACCTGTGCTTGACTTCTTTTCAAGAGTGACTATTTTCTCTTTTTTCTGAATCGATATTTTGAGGTTGTCCTGAGCCTCTTGAAGGAAATATTTTAAGGAATCATTTTCCCTGCTTAGATTTATATTTTCATCAAAAACCTGTTCCAATTCTTCCAGTCCATCTAGCTGATGGGGCATCCTATTTTTCAGATTTTCTTCTGGATTTGACTTATTGGCTATTGTTTTTAATTGTATTCTACTTTGTGCTTTGGAATTCTTTTTAACTAAAGCAGGCTTGACATCTTTATCCTCATTCAAATCTCCCCGTACCAATTCTTCCTTTTGTTTGATATGAGCCAATAATTTATTGGACACATCCTCTTTTGACTGATGCTTGAGCAAAACTTTTAAACTATCGGCATGCACATCTATTAGATCCAACTGACTATCATCAGATGACTCCTTGTTTACTAACAGCGTATTTTGTGTATTAATATCGGCTGACAAATTTTGATTTTGATAGGCTTCCATTTTCTCAAAGATTTCAATGCTCTTTTCAGCTTCTGGAAGCAAGTAATTGGCTCCTTCCATATTAGTCTTTTTATCAGTCAATCTTTTATTTTGACTAGCCTTCTCTCCTCCGCCTAATACGTAAAAAATCAGGATGATAAAAGGGAGCAAAACCAATGGTAAAATCAATAAGGCTCTATTCTTTTTCAGATATGTTTTCATGAATGCTTCGTTTTAAGTGTAACTCAAATGAATCTACAGGCATTTCAAATGTGGGTGTCAGTGTTTTCTTATCTAAGCTTAATGGCCTATCAGGAGTCTCTAACTTGTTTTTAGAAACATGAACCATCGGATCCCAAAGAAAGGAGCTAGCAAAGAGCACAAACAATGCGCTTAGGATAAGTAGCCATTTTCTTTTGCGAACGGCAGGCTCTAGAGATTTATCTTTGGTATCTGCTCGACTAATCAATCGTCCTAATTGTCGTTTGTATGATCTTTCCTTATTTTCATGTTTCTTATTCATCATATTTCCTCCTTTTTAAAACACCTTCCTTTTGATACTCTCTAGATCTTTATTCTCCTCTATGCGCCAGTTTTCCATCAAAAATCCATGTGGGTTATTGTCCGTTCTTGAGATGTTCCTCAATGTTCCTGATGTGCTCAAACTTCGAATCGTGATATTGGATTTTCTCACAATCTTCTGTTTGCCATAGAAATGAAAACGATAGGGATAAGTCGAAAAATCCAATCTAATGGAATCCGTCTGAACTGTCATGCTGATATTAGAAGCAATGACCTGATTGTACAAGTTATTCTCTTTATAAGTTTGGTATTGCTTCATAGCTGAACGATCCGCCAGATAAAGGGCTTCCCTGACATTGTTTTCTATATAGGCTTTATCGGGTTCCATGGTAAAAAAAAGTTCATGGAATCGCTTGACGTGATCCCTGGCTTCTGCATTCCTGTTCTCAGATATATCTTCACGAAGTGCAACCAAGAGAGATTTCCCATTATCCAAGACATAGATTTTTTGCTGAGAACGCTCTACCAAATTTGCTGATATGGTAAACACATAGATGCTGACACCAATCAATAATAGGGCTGTGATAAAAAGCACATAAACCGTGAATCGGAATTTTCTTTGGATATCGAATATTTTTTTCATGCCTTTGGGTTTTTCTTATTTCATCATGCCTTTTGAAACCGCCATAGTAGCAGCCGTTCTGAGCATTCTTCCTCCTCCGGAATTTGTCCCTGAGGCTTGAACAATCCAGGATGCAATCTTTGGCACCATGCTCAATCCAACAATGCCACAGATGGGAACCACCAAATTGGTCACATAGAATAATTGTGGTTGGTAGATCAGCATGCTGTTAATTACCGTAATCTCCCACTCCAAGACATAGATGAGTACCTCTTGAACTAATGACAAGATTAAAAGAGCAATGGGCAAATAGAGGTTCACATTGATAAATCTTGCGATCCATTGCAAATAGTTATCCTGAAATCCATCAAATATGGATAGGGCAAAAACAAGAGGACCAAAGATGACCAGCAGGACACAAAAGATGGTTCGCAAAAAAGCGATCAGGTAAACAATGCCTTCAAACATGGATTCCAAAACCTGACGGATGGCATCCATCATGTAGAAATTGATTTGATTCCGAATGGCTCTTCCTGTCATGATGTTGTAAGAGGTCAAAAGGAGGTTAATGCCCTTATCCCAAAGTGCGGCTTCCTTTTCTTCATTTTCATAAAAAATGGGTAAGTCCACAGCCAGTATGGCCTTCTGTTTCTCTTCCAATCGTTGAGCTACGATATGCTTTTTATCGGCATATATGGCTTCTGACAGGAACGAAAGTCCTTTGGTTGGAACCATTAAGAGATTCACAAAAACGCCCCAAAAGCTTAAAACCAAGACAAAGGCAAAAGGACGAAGCAAGGGCAATAAAGAGATAGGATTATCAGCAATGAGTTCTTCATAAATCCGTTTGGAGATATAAAAGAAGGCAGCAATACCACCAATAGCTCTTGCCATATCCACCAATAGACGAGCATGATTAATTCCTGATTCTACCAAACTGTCTGTGAAGGCAAAAAAATCATTTGTTGTTAATATCTGTAGTATCATAGCAGTCATTTATTGGGTTAAAAAAGCGTAGTGATGACCATGAGATTTTCCATAAAAATTAAAGAATCTCATTTTATTGTGGGTATAATCCACTTCTCCTGAAAGCTGAATCAGAGATCTTTGTATTTCTGTAAAAGCTTTGAATTTCTCTCCATGATCTGTTTCCAATAAATTGATCATCAGAAACTGCTGTAAAAGCTCATTGGCTTCTTTCTTAAGGAGTTTTTTAACTTTCCCTCCATATTCGATATGATTCAAATCATCCAAGCTCTTATATAAATCAAAAAAAATTGCTGTTAGGTCGTAGATATCATCCAATTGATCTTTACGACTATCAAACAGTTTTTGATCAATCTCCTTTTGAAATTCATTCATCAGTTTGATCATGTTTGTTTCCTGATATCTTCCTTTAAACTGATATCGCTCCATGAGTTTGGAAAAGATGCGAAGTAAACCTGTCTTTGTCTTTCCAGTAATTTCCCCTGAATCTGTTGAGGGTATCGACTTAACTTTTAAATAATAATGAGTGAATGGCGTTTTAACAAACAAATGAGGTACTGGAGGCAACCAGCCTTTGAATGAAATAAAAGCCTGTGGGTATGAATTTTTCATTCTTGGATATCTTCCCTTCCACTTTTTGATTGCTACGGCTTGTGCATTTGCCATGCCTCCCGATAGCACTAAGAGAAACATCAGGCACAGGATACTTATCAATTTGAATCTTTTCATGATAAGAGCAGTTATTTGTATAATGAATAATACATGGCAAAACCTTCTAAACTATTACTCTCATAGCTTCTTAAATAAGAAGCGTAAAGCAATTTATTATAGAGGTAACAGATGGTTCCGTAGTGTCGCCTGACACTCAAATAAACTTCGTTGATGGTATCATAACGCTGCTTGTCATCCATCATGAGCAAATTGTCTTTCAGGATGGTTTTCAGAATGGTGTTTACCAATTGTCTGCTGTCGTCCAGTATGAGGTCAAAGGATTGTACAATCACTACTGCCTGCTGATTGGTAAAGTTGCCATCCTGAACCAGTCGTGGTAATTTCTCTGTATATATGCCCATCACTTTGTCAAGCATCTTTCGGGTCTCCTGCACCCGTTTGTAGTCTTTGATTAAAGCTGAAACTTTCTCCAGACTTTCGAGCATTTGCTGATCTATACCAAGCATTTCTCCTGTCAAACCTTTGATGTCTCCATTCAAGGCTTTAATCAGTACATTATACCAATTGATTTTAGCCAGTATTCCTTTTTCCTGCTTCCAAAGGACTTCTCTTTGTATGCCTGCTCCCACATCCGTTACGGGAGTTTGGGCAATTCCTTTTATCGATCCGCTCATTATAATCATGAAAAGTAAAACGATACTTATAAGTGTTGTTTTCATATTATGTGTTTTTAATGTGATTCCATTTGACTTAAAATTTCTATCAGAGAATGATCTCCGGAGAGTTTATTCAAGATCATCTCCTTTTCCTTCTGTTCCGTGGTGTAGCAGAAATATTCAGCCTTACTAACCTCCAGGGCAAACACTCTGGAATAGGCTCCCAGTGCGATGAATACTTCTTTTAGTTTCCTGTCTCCTGGTAGGTTCTTATTGATGGACAGTATCTGCTCCTTTTGAAAATCTGTTAGTCCCAAAAATTGACTGATCTGATCAAATTTGTTTTTGAACTTACTCATGTCCAGAAGAATTCTGGTATCTGCATTGTTGATGATAGCATCCCTAATAATGGGAGAAGAAATAATGTCATCGACCTCCTGGGTCACCACCATGGCTTCTCCAAAGAACTTGCGAATGGTCTTGAAAAAGTATTTAAGATATGCGGCCATTTGAGGCGTTGCTATGGCTTTCCAGGCTTCTTCTATGCAGATCACTTTTCGAACGCCTTTCAGCCTTCTCATCTTTTGAAGAAAAATATCCATGATAATAAGTGTTGCCACTGGAAAGATCACAGGATGATCCTTGATATTATCCAATTCAAAAACCAAAAAAGGACAGGCAAAAAACTCATCTGTTTGCATGGGTTTGTTTAGCAGGTAATCATACTCCCCTCCTTCAAAGTATTTACTTAGGATAAAAAAGTATTCATGGGAATTGAATTCCAAAGATTGTCTATCTACCAAACTTGGGATGTATTCCTTACAAAATCGGTAGTAGCCATTAAAGGAACGTTCCAATCCTTTAGTATTTAGGAAGTCTGTCACCGAGTGGGCGATCACATCCTTTTCCATATCAGAGAGTCCTTCTTTGTAGATGGTATAGATGACTGAAAGAATCGTTTGCTTTCTTTCTACATTGAGTTCTCCTTCAATGACAAAAGGATTAAAGGAGATGGGATGTTCGGTCGTAAATTCCACCATCATGGCTCCACCTTGATCTTTCAAACTCTCATTCAGGTAACGTGTCAGTATTTCATAGCTACGTCCCACATCTAAAAGCACCACATGGCAATTTCCGCTCTCGGCATATTGTCTTAAGAGGTGATTGGTAAAAAAGGATTTCCCTGATCCAGATCCTCCAATAATAAGCTTGTTTCTGTTGTGAATCAAATGCTTTTCCATGGGCTCATCGGAAAGATCAATTTGCACGGGGCAGCCTTCTTGACGATTTGAAAGCTGAATGGTAAAATCGGAATCGGAGTTCCGAATCTCTCCTTCAAAGTTGGTAAAACAACAAGCCTGAGGCACCTGAGTAATAAACAGTTCTGTTTCAGGTAGCTGGGTAGAAAATGGGACACAGGAAAAAAACAGGAGTGGTAAATCAAAGGTATGTTGATAAGGGAAACAATTCATCAATGAAAAGGCTGAAGAGCATTCACTCTTGTTTTGCTTTAATGTCTTGATGGATTCATCCATCAGCATGACATTAAAATGAGTTTTTACAATCTTCTCACCACTAGTTTGAACCTTGTCAAGAAACGTTTCAATTAAGCCAGCATTGATCTTGTTTTCGGATGAAAAACGAGAAAGGCTATAGATCTTTTTGTAATCACTTTCCAATATGGCTTTCACCTCTTGTTGTCCTGGCATGTAGATAAACTGATTACTGATATGTGAAAATGGCAGGTGATAAGTGATCGGATAAACAAATGAACATGGTAGTCCTGTCCCTGGATGTCCTCCAACTGGCCTGACATTGGATGGTACATGTGAGTAATCACTCAAACTCATAATTTCCACAAAGCTATCCATCACCCTGAATCTGTCCCTAAAGTCAATACCTCCAAGTAGTGGGCTTTCCTTCTTAAAATTTAGGGTCAAATAGGATTCTATTAAACCTGTATCTTCCTGAGTACCGACAGCTTCTTCCCTTCTAATGAGATCACAGTCGATACCAGATTGCTTAAAGAGTGTCATCAGATTGGCTTGCAACTCTCTGGCTTTTTCATGTCTTTGCAATTCCAAATTTCTCACTTGTCTGGAAAAGATCAGGGAGGAACTTAGGTAATTTTTCAACAGTCCTTTATTGAGCAAAGAGATGTAGAGATAACACTCATGTTTCAAAAAATTCCTTCCTTGAAAGTGCTTCCCATAGGCTTCATCCAATTTAGATCTGCCATGGCTCGATTTTGATTCTTCATTTGTAAAATGATCCACGAAAAAGAAATCCTGCTTGTGCAGTAAGGTGTTCTCTGGCAAAATATTGACCACACGCTCAAAGCTATCATGCAAAGCGTAGAGCTTTTCCTCACCACAGGATAACATTTCAGGAAGCTTTAATTTCAGACCAAAGCTCAGGTCCAGATTATTGGAGATTAGAAAATCGCCTTTAAATCCTAGTATTGATAGTGTCTGATCTATAGATTTTACGTTCATGACTTTGACAGATTCTTCGTTTCACAGTGATAAATTGAGGTAGTTTCCCTGCATGTCTTTTTTTACTCCATCCCTTGTGACCATATTTCTTCTGAATTCCATTAAGTCGATAGAGAAGTGTAAAAAAGCAGGGACAGCAAATTAGTAGGGCATAAAAGACACCAGCCAGTATGTAGAGCAAAACAAACAGGATAAATGTCCCGATGATACTATAAAGTGCTAAGTACACTAACTTTCCCGAGAAGCCCTTAACGTAGAGACTGGTGTCTATTTTTTGAATCAAATAGTCTTTCATTAGGAGAAAAAAGCTCTGATCACAACGCCGACAAGGATTAAAAACAAACAGGCTCCAAACCAGCCCATGATAGCTTTCTGAGTGTCCTGATCGCCACTTTGCCATTTGATATACACTCGAACACCACCAATGAGTCCCACTACAGCACCTATGGCAATGATCATATTTGATACCGGATCCACATAAGAATTAATTTCGCTTGTAGCTTGATCAATTCCTGCAGCATTTTGTGCCATCAAAAGAGAAATGGAATAATAAAAAACAAGACATAGAGCAGTTAATCGTTGTAAACTCTTTCGAATATCTTTTTTCATATAAATAGTTTTAAAGGGTTATTATTCATATTGAACCTGACTCAAAATAGACAAAGCTGAAGCATCATGTTCCCCCAGAAAATAATCCAGATGATAGCCTTCATCCATTCCTGTTTCTTCATAGAAGGATGATATCAAGGAGATATTCTCGTCTGAAACTGAACTGATCATCTGTGAGGGAAAATCTCTTTCTGAAACTTTCAATAGTACAAATTCATTTCCTGTAAAATCAGGATCTGCATCATCCTCAAAAAGCATTTGTTTTTGATGGGTATTATCTTTCCTCCAAGCCATAAAAAGCAAGGACAGATACCAAAACACAAGTAGTGAAGCTAGCAGGCTGATAAAATCGGCCCAGGCAATTTGTTCTAATCCAAACATGAGCTATCATTTTTCGTTTAAGTATTTCTTTTAATCGAAACCTCTAATTTTAGATTCGATAGGACAAAGCTCAGGAATTGAAATGGGGGGATTTCACAAGTTGGGAAGGGCTTGTGTGTTTTTTATTGATTAACTAAAAACACGAAAAAAAAGGGAAATAATCTGTTTAAGATCGTATTGACATCTTAATTCTCTTGTAAGACCCAAGTTGGGATTCAATCTGGTTCTCTTTAGATTAAATTTGTTGTTCATAAACTAAAAGAAGAGAAAAAAGACTCAAAAAAAGAAAAGAAAGTCTTTACAAAGCCAGGAGTAGGATAAAATACAAAGCTGCCCCAAGCTATCATTCTCAAAACAATCTCTTATATCTCTAAGGGTACTTTGTCTTGGCCTTGTATTTTAGAATGCAATAGCACCCTTGTACTCCTGGCTAGATTGGATTTTCTTTTTGCTTTCTTTGATTGTTTTTGTTTTAAACAAAACATCCTATTTCAAACAATAATAAAAAATCAAGTGTATACTTGTAACGGAGTGGAAAGCATTCTCTTGATCCTGATGTAAAGATCCTTTTAGAGTAGAAATGAAAAGTGGGTAAAATACGCAGGCGAAGCCTTTATGTATTTTGTGATTGAAATGAAAGCTCTAAATGGGTCTGCACAAAATAGCCAATAAGATAATTCTTACTTTTAAATCATTGACCAGAACTTATAAGTCAAGTAGATGGCAAGTGTATCTCTGAAACGAAGTGGAAGGATACTTTTGCTCCCTCTTGTAAAAGGCTTTTTTACTTATGCAATTGAAGAAATGGCGTTATATGAAAGAAACGAATAGTTGGTAGAAGTAAAAAAAACAGACAAGAAAAGGCCTTTACATGACATAAAGACCCTTTAAAATTCTTTTGTAACCCAGAATGCTTTTTAAAAACAATTCAATTCAACATTTCCCGTTCTCTGTCGTAAATGTGATCCCCTTTAAGGTGTTTAAATAGCCAAATCATTTATCTAACTCGCGCTGGGAAATCGACTTTGAATGAGGTTTTCATCCAACATCTTTTTGATGTTTTCATAGTCATAGAACATCATGCCTCCTATCTTAGTGTAAGGAAGGGTTCCGTTTGATCTCAAGTTCTGAAGGGTTCCCGGAGAAATTCCAAGTAATTCACGAACTTCATAGGATTTCAACCACTTTTTCATAGGGTGTCCATAATATTCTTTAAGAAGTGTTTTTAGTTCTTGGAATAATTCTGTTTTGAATTTCCGTAAATCATCATTCGTCACAATTTCAGCTGGCATATCCGTAAGATTTAAATGAAACAAATTAAGCTCCAATACAAATTGCAACATTTTTTCATTTTTCTTTCCCATGAAACACCCAAGTTGGGAAAGAAATTTTTAAATAATTAATCGTTTTCTATTGGCTTATTTCCAAGATTTTTCATCACTTTCTTTCATCTTAGCTAGAAGCGAATCTTTCAGAAGGTCAATAAATTTTGTCTGCTCAATTTTCCGATTTCTAACCTCTGAAAATGTGTGATAGATATCTCCCAATTCAATTGAAAATATAGTTTCAAACAATTCTGCAATGGTCTTAATGTCAACTCTTCCATCATTAATCGAATTTGAACTATGGAGAGCATATATGAGCTCAACAAGTGCAGCCTTACTTTCTGTCCAGTTTAATTTAGGAGAATAAAATCTATCACCATTGAACTTAAAACACCCAGATGGAAGAGACTTTAACAATATTAAACCCTTTTCTAGTTCTGTTTTTATTTTATCAATAGAAATTTGAGAATTAGCCTTTTCAAGGGTATATAATAATTCTTTTAGATAAATCTCAACGTCATTACCTTCATGATCTAATTTTGCTTTTTCATTTAACTTCGACTCATATATCAACATATCTTTATGACTTTCAATCTGAGATTCAAAAAAATAATTTATAGGCGACTGGTAAAGATCCTTTCCTGCTTTTTCAAATTTGAGAGATAAGTTCAAACGTTCATCTTGTAAAAATTGTATTTTCCCTGAGATAGAGTAAATCTTATTAGATTCGTCTTTTAACCTTATCATATCAGGATAGAAATCTTTCAACTCATCTTTCCATGATGGTACAAAAGCTATCCCCATACCACTTATCTTTTTGTAACGGATTAAGGAAATACGGATAAACTTTATTGCTTTCTGTATAATCTTCTTTTGATACTGGAAATAAACCAGCATCTGAGATAAATCTTCAGAACAGGTATGAATACAAGACAGTTTTACATTGGTTTTAGAAACCAACTTCGTATTTCTATGCGGACTTACAAAATCAGGAAATACTCCAATTTGATCATCTAATATTTCAAAAACATAGAGAAGCATATCAAGGTAAATTTGATTTTCTTCATTTGTTCTCAGACTGAGTAAATTATCACGAATTTCATTGGTAAATTCGTAATATAGATGATTCAAATTTTGCTTAAAATCCTGAATCCCTAAATAATTATTAAAATAAAGATTGTATCCCTCATCTCCCTTCTCAAAAGCAACTACAGCACTAGATAATTCATCTTTAAAATTAATAAAGCTCTCATCTTTAGTCATAATCAAATTTTATGGTTTAGAAATACAATACTATTTACAAACTTGCTTAGAAGAAATGAATCTCCCCGCTGCAAGCAGACGGGGTATCATGATGGATTATTTTTATTTTTTTTCGCCCAAAAGGGCGGGGAATTTAACCCAAAGAGATTAAAGTTCATTTAGATTGTAAAAAGAAATTTTCAAGAACAATACACATTACCAAAATCAAATAATAATATTTTATCGTACTCTCTATCGAAGCTCGTAGGATCTTTAGAAGTCAGATCTTGACTTAGATGAAAAAAAATCATTTATTCTTTTGAGATAACATATACTAACTTATCTCAAATATTATTCGTCTTTGGTAAGAATTTAAAAGTGCTATGCTAAAGATTTAGACTCATTAAAAACAGATGCAATTAAGATTTGCAAATCATTATTACTAGAAACTTCTAATTTTTTTCGTAGTCGATATTTTGAGACATCAATACTACTAGGGGATTTGCCAGTAATCGCTGCAATTTCTTTAGAATTTAAATTCATACGTATAAAGGCGCATAACTTTAGATCATTGGCTAATAATTGTGGATATGATTCAAGTAGCTTGTCGTATAGTTCTTGATTAACTCTTTGAAAATGAAAATCGAACTGTTTGAAACCCATTTTTTTCTCAACACCTTGAATTTCATTTAAGAGAGGCTTAATTTGAACTAAATTGAGTTTATCTAATTTAGATTTTAGTAGATTTTCTAACTCCAAAACCAATTTTTCTTTATTTTTTACAAGCATTGAATTTTGAACAATCTTTTCCTCAGTATTCTGAAGTTCATCTCTAAAATGGATTTTAGATTTCTGTTCTTCATTATAATTCCCTTTTAATTGCTTTATAAACTCAAGCTTTTTCTCATTCGATATTTTTAAGCTAGCGACACTATAAATATAGTATCCGCACATAACCAGCTCTTTTATAAGTATTCCAGTCCCAAAAATGCCTAAATAATCATATGATATTGAGTTGAAATACTGTGAGATCATAATCAACATCAGGACATTAAACAGAATCATCTTTAAAACAAGTAGGGTTTCAGGTCCATTGATTTGTTTTAATAAGAAGATGAGAAAAATAACACCAGAAATTAGAAAAAGTGTCCAAGCAAATAATTCTAAAGAAAAAAAATATTGAAAATTAAAGGCAACAGATATAATGGAAATTAAAATAAAGATGAGTGCTGAGTTAATCCCATTAATGAATATTTTTCTTTGCTTAGCATTTAGAAATGCTTTTATTTTTTCGTAAAAAAACATGTAGTTAAAAAGGAGACTTAAACCGAACATCCTCACCAACACCATATTAATTATAGGATTAATACTCAAATTATACAAATAAAGGGAATATGCCAATACAGCAATTAGGCCAAACAGGTAACTCACATAAGCTCGTGCTTTATATACTATGCTGATTAGTGAGTAAATCAAAATTAAAAAGCATAAAACAGATACTAGAATAAGTTCTTCGACAAAGTTCCACAAGACTTTCTGTTGTATTTTTTTCTCGGATAGGAAATCTATAGATTTAAGCGGTGTTGACATGCTAGAATTATTAGACAGCGAGAGGTAAACGTATTCTTCACATTTCTCACGGCTATAAAACACCTGATTCATCTTTAAAGGTTTATTGGTAAAATGAGACCAATCTAGCTTTATCGATTTTAAATACCCGCTACTATCTAAATGGAAAATATTGTCAATGGTAATTTTTCCCAGAATAAAAATACCTTCCTTACCAACTTGGGAATTTTTAAGTTTAAGTTTAAGTAAGGACTTAGATAATGGAGGCATAGAATAATCAGATATCTGAACAAAATCTGCCTTTATCTGTATATCACTTAAGATCTTATTTTCAATCAATTCATAATTCACAACTCTCACATCCGTCAAAAGAAGAGAGTCCATTCCATTAGCGTATATATTTAAGCTCAATAAAATGAACTTTAGGGTAAAAAGGAAGAATTTTAATTTAACATTTTTCATATCCAAATCTTTTGAGTCAATACAAAATGTTTGATTAACAACTACAACTCACACATGCCATAAGCATCTGTAATACTACAACTTAAGCATTGCCTATTACAAGATCTTACATTCTCATGTTAGTTATTGTAATAATAGTGCATCCTTAATCAACAAACAATAAAATACTGTTAGCGAACGCTAACAATGGTCCTTTCGCTATTGTTTTATTAGCATAAGCTAACGTTCTTTGATACTAATTGAAACAATAAAATAATTAAGAACCATTTTTAGCATAATATCTGACTCACAGGCACCACTTTTAATTGAGAAATTTTAGTGAAAAATCATATATATATTGATACCAACATCCAAATATTGTATCTTTATTACACTTTAGATTAAAGAACAAATTTCTTTATAAGAGGATGGATATCATTCATTATATCAAAAAACAATCAGCACTTATAACTACACAAAAACGATAATGACAGAAACAAAATTCCCCTATTCTATTTTCGAAGGTTTAGATTTGGCGCAAAATTCAACGGTATTTGAATTAGATAAAAACACTGAGTTAGATGAAATTATTCTTAGTCACAATAAATTCTCTTTAATACTCGATGGCCTAATTATTCTTTATTGGATTGATAAAAAGGGCAATAAAATTATAATTGATTTTAAAAGAAATGGAGATATACTTCGACCAGCCATTGATATTGCTTTTAAACAAGAAGGAAAGATTTACGCAAAAGCTTTAAATCAAACAAAACTCATTAGCTTAAATCGAGAATTTGTATGTAAAAACACATTCACCAGCGATGATATTTCGGATTTTTACTATTCTTTATTAACGAAAGATATTAGTTCGACCTATCAGCAACTACAATTGCTTAAAGAAGCAAATATTGAAAAGCGATATGAGAATTTCTTAAATGAGTATAGGGATATTTACAACCTAATTTCGGATAGAATGATTGCCAGCTTCTTGGGTGTTCATTACACAACCTTAGCTAGAATGAAACCAAGACTTTTAAAAGGTACAAGCAATACAAAATAGTAATTAACACACTATTCAAAAAAGAGGCAAGCTTAAAAGCTTGCCTCTTTGATTTAGGACTAGACATATTTTTTGAACTAATATTAAATCTCTCGTTAAAAAAACATTTAGGATCCAGCTCATTACTAACTTGTTTTACACAAAACTATGATGATCTAATTTTGTGCCACATTTAAATAATCAGTAATGGTTTTTTCATCGTAAAAGAGTTCAAGTAGCTCAACTATATTTTTAGGCGTAGATTCAATTGTTCTATTTTTTCCTAAAACAAACATAGATGGACTTGAAAGCAAGCAGAAGTCTTTTGCAACCTTACCATTTATGCCTCCTTCCACATAATAATCATTCCACACGAACTGTTGCTTTTGACTATAAGCAGTCCATGTTTCAATTGATTCATCCAAAGCAATAGTTGAGATCGTAATATCCTTTGCTAAATCAGTTGATTTAGAAAGTCTGTTTAATTGATCTAATAACTCCAAGCAATGTGGACAATCCGATTCGTAAAAGAAAAGTAAACTCAACTGATCATCATTCCCATTCAAGCTAATACGATCTCCTTCCGAATTTTTAACAGTTAAAATGGGAGCCTTATTTCCTACAGAAAGCCTTTGAATGCCATCTAAGCGCCTTTTTATTTCTATTTTTTTATAGGTCAAGCAATTCGGATCATCAACATGTTTGGTAAGCATTGTTATGCCTTCGTGAATGGCATACCTTTCGAAATTTGTATACAAATAATCAACCACCCAGCCATACAAACGTGGATCACCTTTCGATGCTTTTTGTGCTAATCGGCGACCAGCCTCGGTCAGTAAACAATTACGGTCTCCTCCTTTTAACTGCACTAGCATTTCGTTCACTCTCATGTAATTATTCAGCAGGTTCAAAAAATAATCCGTTTTCAATAAAGTCGTATCGGTGAAATCCTCAAAGTTGAATGCATGATTACTAATTCCGTTAAGATTCTCCTCTCGGCTTAATGAGACTTCTGTTTCTGGCATTAACTGATTTTTCCAGCTTTTACTTACCCAAAGTTTGCTATTTTCATTTATCTGCTGATATACCCATTTGTTGTACTCAGCACACTTTTGCAAATAAACTTCCGTGGCCATTTTCTGCAATTCATCCTTATCTGAATAATTTGCTACAAAGTTTTGTAAAAGCTGAAACTGTTGTTTTTTAGCCAAACTATTCCTGAAAAATGTTTCATTCGCCATGTTCTCCGCATCCTTATGCCAATTGGGTAAATTATTCCAATTTTGTATTTGTAGATGCACATCTTTATCTGTTATAAATACATTTAAAGACATAGGTCTTTCATTACTATTAACAGGTTTAAATTCAAGCGTGGTTTGGCAAGGCAAGTATTCTGCTAGTATTTGATAGATAATAGAATCACCCTTTACCATTTTACTCTCCAAAGCTTCTTTAGGATAACCATTTTGCCACAATACAACGGACACTTCGCGGGCATTATTACCAGGTAATTCAATAATTAAATTACAGTAGTTATTAGTTTCAGGATTGGCAAATCCAATCCGAAAACTAAAAAAAATAAAAACTAATAATATCTTGATTTTCATCATAACCTCATTTTTTTTGAAAAATCTGTTACTGTTGTTTCTCAGCCATGCTTTTTCTAATGCAAAATTTCATCTGCTATAAAAACATTCAGATTTATGGATTCTTGTTAGTATACCTTGCTCCATTGCACAAGAGTAAACGTATAGCTTGTTCTGGATAGTTCTATTTGCAGAGAACAGGTATCATCATTTGAATATGCCAGGTTTGCTAACAACAAAATCACACACCAACTAATTACCAATGACATTCTAAACATATTTTTTTTCATTATAAATTCTTCACACATCGTACTGGCGCCATAGATGACTCAATTCCTGCAGCATGAGTGCGATGAGATATAGTTCCAAATTCATCTAAGTATTTAACATACCTTCGATCAGGAAAGCCAGTATGATAAAAAGCTTGCGCAACCCACATTATCCCATTATTTCCTGAGTACGATGAACTATTAAGACTTTGTAAAAAAGTACTATTGCTACTTACACTCTCAGCATCTAGTCGATTTGCCATCCTCCATCCAGAAGGACAATAAAATTGTACCTGAATATTATTATATTCGTTGGTTCCAAGGAAACCAGATACAAGGCCAACGGAATACAAAAAAGCACCTGTGTGAGGGAAATATGCATTATAATGAAGATCTTCCATAAACCAACATCTGCTTCCAAACTGCTGTGTTTTGTAAAAATGTGTTTGAAAACTATATATTGAATAGTATTCAAGATCGTCTCCACACGACCAACAATTCTTTTTATAACTAAAGCTTTGATAGCCTTGATTCGTAATGCCTAAAGTTGCATCAGTAACTACCACCCCCACATAATGAGTATGATCATAACTTGTATAGCTGGAGTGAACTTGCGTTGGATTATAGCTAAGTGATCCGTCGCCAACAGTAGTTCCCGAAGCTAATGAACTGCTATTATACTCGTACCATTGAGCAGTTAGTGATCCACTTCCACCACTATATATGACACTAAAGCTTCCCGGATCATTAGCACTACATACTTCACCACTACCACTTCTGCTAACTGATACTGTAATAGGAGGATAAATAATTAAGACATCACTAATGACTTCTTTAGATGTATTATTATCTACCAGCTTTATTTTACCTTCCGTTAAGTATGAATTCACGCCGGAAGATGACGGAGTCCAGCTATACGATGTGCCTGTAGCTGCTGCTGACAATGTATTCCAGCTACTGCCATTGTCGATACTATACGAAATCGTATAAGTTGATGCACCAAGTGAATTTGTCCATGAAATGGTGTGTGAAGAATTGCTTTGCCATTGGGTGCCTGCTATAGGTGCCGTTAATTCAATACAACTGGTGCTGTATTGAAAATTATCGCTACTCGAAGCAGAAATTCCGCTTAAATTATTGTCAGTAACAATTGCTCCAACATAATGAGTATGATCAACTGCCAGGTAATTGGCATGAACCCCGGATGGGTTATAATTTATTGAACCAGTACCAACAGCTACAGCATCTGCTGATAAATCATTATCATCATCTTCATGCCATTGTAAAGTATTACTTCCACTCCCGCCAGTTACAGCAGCACTAAAACTACCCGGATCTAAATCATCACATACTCCACCTGTACCATTACTACGTGTTACCAATACAGAAAATGGCGGATAAACAGTAAATAGATTACTCTCGGTATCATTACCAAAAATATCATCGTGGATTTTTAGTTTCACATCATTTTCGTAAGTAGTAATTATTGATGGTGTCCAAGAATAGGATGTTCCTGACACATTATTGGCAATTAAATTCCAAGTACTTCCCCCATTGATACTGTAAGATAAATCGTAAGAACTTCCTCCTGATGGAGCTGTCCAACTTATGCTTTGAGATACATTATTTACCCATTCAACACCTGCCAATGGAGCTATAATTTCTAAACATGCAGTTTCAAAAGCAAAGCTTACCTCTTTCTCCGATAATATATTGGTCAGATTATCATCAGTAACAATGGCACCCACATAATGAGTATGGGCTATTCCCATATAAGATGCCACAACACCTGATGGATCGTAACTTGTTATTCCTGTTCCTACGCTTGTTGCATCTGCCGATAAATCATTATCATCATCTTCGTACCACTGAATAGTTTGTGAGCCACTACCGCCAGAAACTGATAAATTAAAACTCCCCGGATCTAGATTCTCACAAATAGGACCACTACCTGTACGAGATATGCTTACTATATACGGAGGGTAAGTTATAAAAACATCCGATTCACCATCAAAATCATATGAGTCATCATGAATATTAATCTTTACGTTATTCTCAAAAGCGGTTAAACCTGAGATATTCCAATTATATGTAAAACCTGAATAATTGTTCACAATTGGGGTCCATGTAGTTCCACCATTGGTTGAGTATGATAAATCATAGGTTGTACCATCTGGTGCAGCCGTCCATGTAATTGGTACAACTGCATTGTTAACCCATTCGCTGGAAGCCAGAGGAGAAGAATACTCAATCCAACCACAACTAACACCATCAACCCAAGCTGTTCCATTATATACCTTAAATATATTCTCAGTAGTGTTAATATATATTGCCCCTTCGCTAATTGATCCACTTCCAGGATTTGATCCTAAAGCAGGAAACTTAAAACTTCCTTTTTTAGTTGTTACACCTGTATCGTTTCCACTACATGCCAAATCTCCAATTTTAACCCAATCATTACCATCATAAACCAAAGTGGTCAACTGACTTGTTGAATAATAAGAATTTCCCAATTCAGGTGTTCCAATGGGATTAACTGTAGCAACTGGTAAGTAAGGAATTTTATTGATAATCTTGAAATAATCGTTATTCCCTGCTATGCTTGTAACTGTTGCACAGAGATTATCCCATGTACTTCCGTTATAAATCATTGCCATTTGATCTGATTGAGAGTAGATAACTCCCCCAGATTGTATGCCTGTAGTTGCTGTAGTATTTGCATATACTGGCAAATGTGGTATTCCATCTAAAATACGAAACTGATCGGTTTGAGCTTTTACTGAACAGGTTGCAAAAATCACAATCAACAATACCATCCAATAACTTATCTGTTTTTTTATTTCCATTTTTCTCGCTTTTCACAATTCCTGATACTTATATGACTATCAGTTACGCGCATTGTACTAAAATTTGCTCGTACAATTTGTCAACAATAAAATCACCTATCAATAAATCACATTCTGAAATGTAACATTTATTACCATTGTGCTGGTAATATAGTTGCCAGCACAATGATTTACTATTATTTCTATTTCAAACCTATTTTCTCCATAATTAAATTAATCTGTTTCTGCTGATTTATAAACTCAAAACTAACACCTCTTATTTTTCGAAAAGCGGAAAATCTATATCTATTTCCTCACACATTTAATTTGATAATAATAGGCTCTTTCCCATGCAAGAGATGAATTCCAATTATAAATTTGAGCCTGTTTACTTACAGTTACTCCCGAAAAATAATAGGCAAAAGTAGATGATTGAATATATTGACCAGATGTCATATCAACAGAAAAATTAGATCCTAATATATATTGTGCACCACTATCATTAATTGAGAGGCTAGGACTCCAGCTATCATAAAAAACATAACCTCCTATATTCCAGTATAATTTAGAAATTTCACCAATATCTCCCCTAATATTCTGAAAATCCTGATAACTAGGTAACGCCCAACCACTAGGACACAAAGATGTTTCATGCCTGTAGTCAGCTGACTTTTCTGGAGCGGTTACACTAGGATTGCCCAAAACATTCTTAGCTGAATAATAGTTTACAACAGAATTACTTGAATGCATAACAATCCCTGAGAAACTCCCTTGAATACTTTCTTTCATCCAACACGAAGCATCCTTTCCTGCTGGAGTAAGTAATACTGTATTATATGTCGTACCATTATGAGAAATTGTACCTCCACATTCTAAAATCGGTCCCTCCCAAGAAGTTTGAACAGGCAAACCTGTCGGTTCTCCTGTTGCGGCTTTAGGAGTCATGGTCAATTTTAAATATTTACCGATATCTGCCGATGGAATGTTGTAAGTAGAGGAAGTACTTATACTAGTTGCACCTGAACCAGTATTATCGGTAGCCAATTCCCAATTGTAAATATGACTTCCTTGTGCATCTCCTTCGTTATCGTTGTAAGTATAGCTTGCATTTACTGTTGCAGTCTGAAATAATGATGATGGAATAGATAAATTGGTAATTACAGGAGCTTGATTTGGTAATATTGGACCAATGTAATTAGCCAACACTTCTGTACCTGGACTTGTTCCACTAGCTGCAACAGGAGTAATACCTACACTAATAAACTTTCCAACATCACCAGATTGTAACAAATAACTAGATAAATTTTCACCACCTATAATTGTTTGTCCTGCTCCACCAATATCATTTGCAGTATACCATTTGTAAGTATGTGTTCCTGCAGGATCGCTATCCGCATCGCTATAACCTGAAAAAATTGCTGTGAGGGAATAACCTGCCTGTAATGTTCCTCCTGATACCGAAACAGACGTAAACACAGGAGCTGCGTTTTCAAGAATTGGTCCTTGATATGCTGATAAAACTTCAACTCCAGGCGAATTACCCGATAAAGCTGCAGGTTTAACTGCATAGGCTACATATTTACCTACATCAGCTGTAGCTAATGTGTAACTGGAAGCTGTTGCCAAGCTTATTTCTACTTGATTAAATCCGCCCGAATTATCGGCACGATACCATTTTAAACTTGGTGTATCTTTAGCATCACCTTCCGCATCAGAATAGGTATAAGTTCCTGATAATGTTTCTGTATTTTTAAGTACTCCTGCAAATATCACGCTGGATGCTACTGGGAGCTCATTAGCTAACACAGGACCCTTGTAAGTAGCAAAAACTTCTGTCCCCGGCGTAGATCCACTAGAAGCTCCTGGTGTTACACCATAAGTTATGTATTTATTCACATCAAAAGAAGTTAGCGTATAATTAGTCGCATTTTGTCCAATAATAGTTTGTCGGTTAGTCCCACCACTGTTGTCAGCTCTATACCATTGCTTAATTGTTCCACTTTCAGAATCTCCTTCTGTATCGCTATAAGAATAGTTACCAGTTAGTCCAAAATTTTCTTTTAAAATATCATCAACAGTTATTGTAACAGAATTAGCAACTGGAGCAAAATTACATGTTAATGTTTGCCATGAGCTTCCATTATAATATTTGATAGCAGAAACTCCTGTATTAATATAAATGGCACCAGCACTTAAGCCTACAGGGGAAGGATCGTTTGCCAACACAGGTAATTGAATAGCTTCTATTTTTGATGAAAAACCTGAACGGGTAGAAAAACTACCCGAATTCAAGTTGGTAACATCAAACCATGAGCTACCATCGTAAACTTTTACGGTATTACTACTACTACTTAAATATACACTCCCACTTTCAGGAGTTATACTTAAACTATTGTTTACGGGCAAATAAGATATTTTATTTTTCACCTTAAAATATCCCGATCCACTTACTCCTGAAGAGGTTTCGCATAGATTTAGCCAGATACCTCCATCAAATATCATCGGTGAACCATTTGCAGAACTATACACCAACATCCCTGTTTCGGGTGTACTCACAGATGCCGTATTTGCTACAACCGGCAAGTGAGGTACGCCATCTAACACTCTAAATTGATCGGTTTGAGCTTTTACTGAACAGGTTGCAAAAATTGCAATCAACAATACCATCCAATAACTTATCTGTTTTTTTATTTCCATTTTTCTTGCTTTTCACAATTCCTGACTCCTATACTACTTTAGATCAATAATCGCACTGTACTGGAATTTTCTCGCTCAATTTGTATCCTATAAAATCACCTATCAATAAATCACATTCTGAAATGTAACATTTATTACCATTGTGCTGGCAACCATATTGCCAGCACAATGATTAACTATTATTTCTATTTCAAACCTATTTTCTCCATAATTAAATCAATCTGTTTCTGCTGATTCGATATTGTAGCTTGCTGTTCTTTTAATGCTTGAATTAAAATTGCAGTTAGCTGCGTGTAATCAACCTTTAAATATCCATCAGAGCCTGTTGCAACCAATGCAGGATATACTTTTTGAAGTTCCTGTGCAATTACTCCTAGCTTAATCCCTTTGGTATATTTTTCCTGATTTATAAATTCAAAACTAACACCTCTTATCTGGCTTAATTTTTCCATCACATTATTCAATGTCTGAATATTAATTTTTAATCTTTTATCAGATGGATTATAAAAATTCCCATTTACAGTTAAATTTCCAGTTGTTGTAATATTGGAACCATCATTTTTAAGAGCAGTAGATTCAACCCAAGCAGAACCATTCCAACGAACGGTATTCCCAGTAGAAGTACCATTAGCAATATCATCATATGAACTCAAATCAATACTGGCTGCTGATGCATTATTGGTAACCTTTAATACATTACCAACAAAGCTTAAATCCTGAATTTCGTTAGTAACATCATCATCATTTAAGGTAACGCTTCCTCCATTCACAAGAGTGATTACTTTTCCTGATTTTGTTAGAGCCTGTGCATCGGTATTGTCCTTATAAGCACTTAAATTAATATTGCTAGCGAATACATTGTTGGTAACCTTTAATACATCACCAACAAAACTTAGATCCTGAATTTCATTGGTTTGACTGTCATCATTTAAATCAACAAAACCACCATCTTCTAGGCTAATTCTAGCTCCTGTTTTAGAGATTATCTGATTATCAGAGCTTACGCTGGCTAAATCAATCGTATTACCACTCTCAATAGTTAGATTCGTTCCTAACAAACTTAATGTTTGATCGTCACTATTAGTAAAGGTATTCTTATCACCCCAGACTAAACTTCCTGAAGCATCGGTAGTCAGCATTTTACTATTTTCTCCCGTTGGCACATTAATTTTACCATCTAACAAGTTGTCTGATTCTAGTTTGGTATAAGAATCTCCTGCATTGGCTTTTCCATCCAACTCTGTTTGTAAACCAGCAATATCGGTAATTCCGATTAACACGTCTCCTTTTTTACCATTTACACTGAAAACCTCGCCCGACGGTGTTTTCATTTCTGTCCAATCGGTCATATTCCCAACTGAACCTCCATTGTGCATGTAGGTTTTGTTTTCGTCACTACGAACGGCAACATCACCGCGACTTGCTGAAAGAGCCAATTGCTCTGTTTCGTTATTTACAGCAAAAACATTACCAACTGTAATTTTTGGCAGTTGTGATTCATCAATTTTCTTATTGATATCTAAACCGGGGTAACCACCGGCTACATTCTTATTGCTTTTTTGTTCTGCATCGTTCACAATTGCTTTGTCCGCATTAGTATAATCATTTGCAGAAAGACCTTTTCCTGTTACTTTATCTACTTTTAAAGAAATCAAGCCATCAACATATAATTTTGTTGCTGCATCCTGATTATCCACAGGGCTTAAAAGGTTCTTAATGTTCTTACCTCCGGCATCATTCCCAACTACTAAAACATCTGATAAATTCTGATTGTCAACCAATATTGATGATAAATCAATTTCATTACCCTCACTAATAGAAATTTTATTACCCAATAATGTTAGTTGCTGATCATCAGTATCCGTAAATATTAGCTTATCGGACCAAACCAAATTCCCAGTAGCATCGGTAGTCAACAACTTACTGTTCTGACTTATCGGCTTATCAATCTTGTTATCAAGCAATGTATTGGATTCCGACTTGGTGTATACAGTACTCAAATCAGCCATATTGTTTATGGTCGTTTCAAGATCTGCTATGTCAGATGCATTGATTACAACATCACCTTTTTTTCCATTTACACTGAAAACCTCACCTGTTGGTGTTTTCATTTCAGTCCAATCAGTCATATCACCAACTGAACCGCCATTGTGCATAAACGTTTTGTTTAAATCGCTACGCACAGCAACATCACCTGTTACAGCTGTTAATGCTAGTTGCTCTACTTCTGTGTTTACAGCATAAACATTACCAACTGTCATTTTTGGCAATTGCGACTCATCAATCTTCTTATTCACATCCAAACCTGCATAACCACCAGCTACATTCTTGTTAGCTTTCTGTTCGGCATCGGCTACTATTGCTTTTTCGGCATCGGTATAGTCGTTCGAAGACAATTCTTTACCTGCTACCTTATCAACTTTTGAAGATACCAAACCATCTACATAAACCTTTGTAGCTGCATCTTTATCAGCGGTAGGATCAATCAGATTTTTAATTTGCTTCGCTCCGGCATCATTACCTTCGATTAACACTTCACTTAAGCTCTGATCATCTGAACTTACATTCGAAAGATCAACTGTATTTCCATTGCTTATACTTAAAGTACTTCCAAACAAGTTCAACACTTGCTCATCAGGACTTACGCCTGTTAAGTTTATGCTGTTACCATTACTAATAGCTAAAGTGCTGCCAGATAGATTCAGAACCTGAGCATCTGTATTATCCATGTAAGAACTTAAATCAACACTGGTTGCTGAAGCATTATTGGTAATCTTCAGTATTCCACCTGTTAGGTTCAAATCTTGAATTTCATTGGTAATTTCATCATCATTTAAATCAACAAAGCCTCCATCTTCTAGGTTAATTCTAGATCCTACTTTAGTAATTGCCTGATTATCGGAACTTACACCAGAAAGGTCAAGAGTATTACCATTATCAATAGATAAACTTGATCCTGAAAGACTCAAGTTTTGATTATCTGTATCGGTAAATGTATTTTGATTTGCCCATATTAAATTACCTGAACTATCAGTAGTAAGTAATTTATTGTTCTCACCCGTCGGCTTATCAATTTTAACATCCAAAAGAGTATTGGATTCAGATTTTGTATATACATTACTTAAATCAGCCATGCTATTAATGGCAGTTTGAAGATCTTTTATATCAGCCGCATTTATAACTACATCACCCTTTTTACCATTTACACTAAACACCTCTCCCGATGGCGTTTTCATTTCAGTCCAATCGGTCATATCTCCAATTGATCCTCCATTGTGCATATAGGTCTTATTCTCATCGCTACGAACAGCGACATCGCCTCTACTTGCAGATAGTGTCAATTGCTCCACCTCCGTATCTACTGCATATACATTACCTACTGTAATTTTTGGCAATTGCGATTCATCAATTTTTTTATTCGAATCTAATCCAGGGTAACCACCGACTACATTCTTGTTGCTTTTTTGCTCAGCATCGGCAACAATCCCTTCTTCTGCGTCTGTATAGTCGTTAGTTGAAAGGACTTTGCCCGTTACTTTATCAACCTTTGAATTCGATACTCCATCAACATAAATTTTGGTTGCTGCATCCTGATCGTCCACAGGGCTAAGGATATTTTTAATATGCTTTCCCCCACCATCATTACCCGTATTAAGAACGTCACTCAAATTTTTATCATCAACCAAAATAGACGATAAATCAATTTCGTTTCCTTCACTTATAGATATTTTATTACCTGTTAAAGAAAGAGTTTGATCATCAGTATCAGTAAAAACAGTCTTATCCGCCCAAACAAGATTACCGCTCCCGTCAGTAGTTAGCAACTTGTTATTTTGGCTAACTGGTTCGTCTATCTTCGCATCTAAAAGAGTGTTTGATTCTGGCTTAGTATAAACATTACTTAAATTAGCCATATTATTAATGGTATTTTGAAGACCTGGAATATCTGCAATACCTATTAAAACGTCACCTTTTTTACCATTCACACTAAACACCTCTCCTGTTGGCGTTTTCATTTCGGTCCAATCTGCCATAGTTCCTGCAGAGCCTCCGTTGTGCATGTAAGTTTTATTTTCGTCGCTTCTTACTGCAACATCACCAGTTACTGCTGTTAATGCCAATTGTTCTGCTTCAGTGTTTACCGCAAAAACATTACCCACTGTCATTTTAGGTAGTTGTGATTCATCAATCTTCTTATTGATATCTAAACCAGGATAACCGCCAGCAAGGTTTTTATTGCTTTTAACTTCGGCATCGGTAACAATTAATTTTTCTGCATCAGTATAATCATTAGAAGAGAGCACTTTGCCTGCCACCTTATCAACTTTTGCTGTCAACAAGCCATCCACATAAATTTTGGTGGTTGCGTCCTGATCCTCAATCGGATTAGCAATATTTTTAACAAGATTACCACCCGCATCATTATTTGCAGTTAGTATTCCACTAAACAATTGTTCATCTGTATTAATAGGTTTCCAAATTATTCCATCGTAATACCATAAACTCTTGGTTGTTGTATTGTATTTTATACCTCCAACTTCTCCTTCTTGTTTATCAGATGTATCGCCATCACCATTAGGATCATTAGGATCATCATCTTCTAATGGATCTCCTGTTGTACTTTCACTTAATTCTATCCACTTAGCACCATTGTAATACCATAAAGATTCTGTTGACGTATTGAATTTTACTTGACCGAGTTCTCCTGCAACTGCATCTCTTGTATCACCATCGCCATTAGGATCGTTAGGATCATCACCTGTTAATGGTGCTCCTGTAGTACTCTCGCTTAATTCTATCCACTTAGCACCATTGTAATACCATAAAGATTCTGTTGACGTATTGAATTTTACTTGACCGAGTTCTCCTGCAACTGCATCTCTTGTA
>JADGEF010000023.1:30501-36778 GCA_016744515.1 Marinifilaceae bacterium
TCACCATCTCCATTTGGATCATTAGGATCTTCATCTCCTAAGGGTGCTCCTGTTGTGCTTTCACTCAACTCAACCCATTTACTTCCACTGTAGTACCAAAGACTTTTAGTACTTGTATTGTATTTTACTTGGCCCAATTCGCCTGATATGGCATCACTGGTGTCACCATCACCGTTTGGATCATTAGGATCTTCATCTCCTAAGGGTGCTCCTGTTGTGCTTTCACTCAACTCAACCCATTTACTTCCACTATAGTACCAAAGACTTTTAGTACTTGTATTGTATTTTACTTGGCCCAATTCGCCTGATATGGCATCACTGGTGTCACCATCTCCATTTGGATCATTAGGATCATTATCACCCAGTGGATCACTTGATGCACTTTCACTTACTTTCACCCATTTTTGTCCATCCCAATAATAGAATGAATTATTATCTGTATCAAAAACTATTAAGCCTTTGGCCTCTAGGTCGGCAGCATTAAACATGATCTCTCTTTGACTTTCTGTCAATCTAGGCATCAACAACCCTTGGTCTTCAGAAAACAATTCCAAAATTGCTTTAGAATGAGCAGGATTCTTACCTTTTCCGATACTAACTCCACCTTCTTGCGCAAAAATATTCAAATTTAAGAACAAGAGATTAAGAATAAGTAATGTGTAAATTCTTCTCATAATCATTTTATTTAAGTTGATTGATTTTCATGGATTTATTATCTGGCATTGGAATAATCAGAACCGAACCTTCAACAATCATTGTTCCATTCAAATTATTTACTTTTTTCAAATTTCTTATTTTGCAATTATACTTAACAGCTATTTCCGACAAGGTATCATCCTTAGCTACGGTATATATTTCCTGTATTCCAACAAAAAAGCTTTCCCGATCTTGAAGTTCTTCTATGCTTATAAGGTTAATACGTTCAACATCCTCAAGAGTAAGATTATATGACTCAATAAGATTATTAATTCCCACTTCTCTAATATTCTTTATTGCAATTACGAGTTTATATCGAGTACTAAAAAAATGGTTCGACACTGTTACATTTCTAGCAAGTAAATCTTCTTGATCTGTTGGATTTCTTATTTCCCCGAATAGTATCGGGCTCTGGATATTTAAAAAATCAACCCCTAGCTTTTCTATATAAAACTTAATCGAGTTCGTCACTCTTTGATAAGCTAATTTATAGTTGTAATTTCTTTCACCTACACCATCTGAACTTCCATAAAAACAGAGTGTTTCTATTTTCTCGAAAACTTTCTTTAAGGAATCTGCCTTTACCTTTTCAATGTCTCGTAAATTAGAAGAATCAAAATCAAAATACATTTTGTGTTCAATTTGATTTTGTAGCGCGGCAATCAGTTCATTCTCTACAACTGTATCCTTTTCTACAACATTATCTTTTTTAATCTCTTCTAATTTCAAAGGTTTAATCATACTCACAAATCTCATGTGATCAGCAACATAAGTATTTTTCACTTTTTCTAATCCTTCAGCATATGCCACAAGACTATCTCCTCTTATTCCAATACATTGCTTTCCTAAATCGAGTAAGCAAAAATCATTCAAAGTACTGTTGTAACCATTAAGATTAAAGCTTTCATTCTTTTCAAATGAGAATAAAAAGTTATCAAATCCTCCTTTTCCAAACCTACCATCCGAAGCAAACATCAAACCTTGATTATTTACCAAAGGGAATATCTCATTAAAAGGCGTGTTGATTTTTCCTCCAGCATTTATAGGCGTACTCCATTTTTCACCATCAAAATCTGAATAGTAAATATCCCAGCCTCCAAAACCTTCTGGATTATTCGAACAGAAATACAATCTTTCAGAATTTTCATCATAGAATGGCATACTTGTATCATAAAGATCTGAATTGAACGAAAAATTAGATAATTTATCCGTCTCAATTCTAATTTTCATGGATTCACCATTAGTAGATCTCACTGAATACAATATATCCTCAGATCTTTTAAGCTTATTTATTCCCAAAAGCTGTTCCTTAGTTCTAATAGAGATTCGGTCTTCAATTGTTTGTTTTATGCCTGAAACAACACCATCCCTATACTCGCCACTTACCAAGGTAGTAACACCTTCTTTATGAGTTAAAATAATGGCGGTTTCAATTAAATTAATTCGCTTCCCTTTGATATATTGTGTAGAATAATAAATGGAGTCATCCTTATGACTTATTCCATATTCTGTGAATATTTTCACATCTATTGGACTCCATGCAATAATTCGGTTTTCTAAATCCCTAAAAAAATCTCTACTTTTTGCAACGTCCTTCATATGTGATACCCATTTATTATTTGACGGATAAAAAGAGAGTAGAGAATCTAGTTTTCCATATTCATTTGTTTCAATTATTGCCTGGCTATAGCTTACTATATCCATAGGTAACAAGCTATCTTTATGGTATTTAATAATATTCCCAAGACATCTTGATGATTTTTGAAATAAACCATTCTGATCCGAAAGTGCACCAAGTAATCTTAAAGATCTTACATCTTTTAAACTATCAATTTCCTGATCAGAAATAGAGAATATCTTTTCTAAATTATTTTTCTCATACAATCCGACAAGCTCTTCAAATTCAACAACATTTTGAGCATTCGCAATTGGAATTGCCATTACTGTAATACTGACAACCACAATAAATTGGATAAGGGGTCTGAATAATAATTTTAGCTTCATATCAATAAAATTCATCATATTATAAGTATAGTATAGGTATTCTATTTCTTAAGTAAGAGCCGCCTGTTCTGACCTTCTTTCTTTTACTAGACCTTATATCTAAAGCCAACCTAATACCGTGTGAACTGTATTGATTCAAACCTGAACCAATGCCCCACTCAAAGGTGTAACCAAAAGAAACATCCTTTAATACCTCTAGGTCCAAAGAAAAAGTTTGAGCTTGTTTAAATCGATGACTGGTTCCTAACCAAATGCTGTTGTTGATAAAAAAATTAGCAGAAACATCTGCAATCAGTTCTCCATAACTAGCTGAGTTATAAAGGCCATCAGCAGGTACACTACCTTCTTTATAATATTTTAATACAACGCATGGTTTAAAACCTAAGTTATTGTTTAAAGCGAACATTGCTCCTCCAGTGAAATCAAAGCCTGGTAAAGTGTTTCCACTGGCACTGCCTCTAAAAACAGTATTAGTACTTAGTCCTAAAAAATATTTAGCCGATAAATACATGATTCCAATACTTATCGCAGGATCAATACGACTGTAATCCACACCATACAAATCTGCTCCCAAATAAGTTCTTAGCTTTTCCTTATCATAGGTTGAGGACTCGAAGCCTACTCCGAGACCAAAAGCTAAAAAGGAGTTACGGGTTAATTTAACGTTATGTGAAGCACTTCCGTAGAAGGTCAAAATATTTCGTAAACCAATGTTCTCTTTAATTATAGTTGGCCCCAAACCAAAAGTGCTATTATTTATTGGCAAATAAGCACTAAGAGCATAAGTTCTAGGACTATATGCAACATCAGCCCACTGCCACCTACTCAATGTACTAAAGGAATAATAATCTTTAAATGAATTATAAGCTGGGTTAAAAAATTCTTGTCGAACCAATGATTGAGTCGTAGACTGATATTGTGAAAACACACTACTACTACACAACATCAATAATACAAAGCATATAATAAGTGTTAACATTCTTTTCATAATTACAAGTTGATGAGTTACTTTGTTCTAATTATTTCAAGGATATCATTCTTTATTACTTTCTGTCCATCAAGAAATTCGCCTTCCAAATAATAATAATATGTTCCTGAAGAAAAATCCTTCGTATCAAAATCATTAGAGTATGAACTACTTTTATAAATCTCGCGACCTAAACTATCGTAGATTCTTAGCTTCAGATATCTGAATTTTTCAATCTCAAATTTGAATCTAGTTTCGTTTCTTTCGTTTACAATAATAGCATTAGGAATATCTTGTAAGTGAACGACATCTTCAACTAAGGCGTATGCTCCAGTATATCCTTTCGTGTTGCTAACCGTAAACATATCATCATTGCTTGTAATTGTAGAAAGCACCTTTACAGTCTGGCTAAAAAAAACAGGATCATCTGAATAAAAAATATTATAATTATCTGGAATAGGATATCCATTTTCATCTATTAGAGACAAGCTTGCGAGAAATTTATTATCCCCAAATTCATCACTAGAAACTTTCCAGCCTCCAACATCATGTAGTTTTAACGTTCTGTTCACATTTGAGGATTCCCAATCAAAAGGAATATCCTTGTTAAAAGAGACATTAATAAAATCTTCATTTTCACTTGAAGAAATACTGAAGGGATGATAAGCATCATCACTACCAATTGGATAAACATAGGTTTGATTAAGTGAAATTTTACGGGTGAGATTTCCAACTATATAATCCATATTGTCAATGGACTCATCAAATACAATAGCTTCTGGCGAACTATTTTGAATTCGAACAAAATGATCATTTTGCAGATTAACACGACCGGACATCATTTCCAGGCTATTTCCCACATTGACATCTATATCTAGATTAAGCTCTCCTCCATCAATATTAACTATCAATGATCCAAGATCAATCTCATCTCCTAACACATCGACATCACCATCAGAAATCAAAAAGAACGTCCCAAAACCTAAATTCGATCGTGAAAAACTCATATTCTCTATGTTGTTCCAATATAAAACACCATTACTTTCAAAGTCATCGTCCTCCAAATGAAACTCATCTGAATTAATAAAAACTGAAGTACCTTCAGCTACAAACATTGAATTTTCGATACGAACCGAAAAACTAGATTGTCCAATCGAGGACAATACAGGGAAAAACAGAACTAAACTCAAAATAATTTTTCTCAACATAATTTCAGCGATTATAATTTCCATCCAAATTAGAGATTATAAACACTCAGAGCCCTACAAGTCACATTACATTATAAGTCTTGCAATCACACAAGCCTTACATTATCTTACATTCAACTTATTAAAATTGACGTAGAGCCTATTAACGTAGGTGTAGCGCAAATAAATCCTGACAAAAATAATAGAACAAAGCCCTATCTTAAGAATTCGTAACTTATTACCATTCTAAAGCAATCAATATTTTCAACTAGTCAAAAAAAAATGTGCAAGAATACCTCACACATTTATTACAAAAGCACCCTTCCCAAGAGTTAATAAGAAGTACGCAAAACATTTATCATTAATAATAGAGCAAGTTCAAGGTTTAGTTTTACTGGTACTTTATTAAACTCACGATACAATCAATTTTCAGTAGCATTTCCTTTGACTTATCTAAAAGAATAAAATATACACATAGCATAACGGATCACATACAAATTCTGGGTTTAACCAAAGACCGAATCTAAATATAGATTAAAGCAGTTACACCAACAATCTCTGTTTTATTTGTTCCTGATGTATCGTCAGCACCATACCACTTATAGGTAAAATCCGCCTCGGCATCGCCTTCATTATCCATATAAGTATACGAGCCCGTAAAAACAGGACCTATTGGGGTTAAGCAAATATCAATCACTAGTGGAGAGGCTTTAAGAACATCAGTTTCGCACAAGCAATAAAGCGCCAAAACCACCGATTTACACACGATTATTCACACCACAATATCTTCTCTTAAAATAATAGAGAATTAAGAGTATAGAAAAACCCGACCTTTAGTAGATCGCTTTTTTTTCTTTTACGGTAAGACTTCGCCAGTTCGATCAGGTCTGAAGTTCTTTTTCATTTCTCGTTGCCATGTTATTTCTTCACAAGTGACAATTTCAGGATCATACAGCACCAAATCAGATACTATGAGAATGCCTATTACGTTGTTATTTTATTATTTACAGACTTTTAAAATGATAATTTGTATTTCTGAAATAGATGTTTAGATATACAATTTAGGTGTTTGTAACATTAAAAATTATTTCGATTCTAAATTTCGTTCCTTTGATGCATTATGAGAGTAGAAGCTTATAATGTGTAAAGTAAAAAAAGCCCAAGTTATGACTGGGCTTTTTTTAATTAATGCATGTCTAGTCCTTAAATAGCGTTACACAAAAGTAACACTATGAAAAAAAATAAGCGCACCTCATTCAAATCCGAAACCTTTTTGCCAGGGCAATATGCATCTGGATTACATTTTATGTATTAAAATATACTTATAACTCAAGTTTCGCACCTAATTTAGGCTTTATAAGTTTGAATTCTAGAGGGTTCTTTTTGCCATAGAAAGAGAAAGGCTTCACTATTGTTAATTAAT
>JADGEF010000166.1 GCA_016744515.1 Marinifilaceae bacterium
GTGATCCCTCTGGGGTTCGAACCCAGGACCCCATCATTAAAAGTGATGTGCTCTACCAGCTGAGCTAAGGAATCAGTAATAAGCTTTGTTTTTTAAAGCGTTGCAAATATAGATTCTTTAAATTAAATACGCAAACCTTAAATGCTTGTAATGCCCAGTTTTTTTAATGTTGGAGTGCTGTAAACGCCCTTATTGCACTGGTTCGTAAAATGATATCATAAGGGGAAAAAACTTAAAAAAAATCACATTTTTTTTTATGACTGATTTCACCTTTATAATAAGGCCTAAATAGGACCATTAAATCTGATTTTACTGATTGCAAGTTAAAAGTTTTTTTACCCATATCTAAAGCTTTGTTAAAGAATAAACTGCTCCATTTTTAATTTTAAAATTATAGAATGTTTGGCACTCAATTTTGCCGTTTCAGCTCTATTTAAGTAGAAAATTCTAATTTTTAGCTCTCAGCTTTTAATTTGTGCTCAGATTGTACAATAAAGATGAAAAAAAATTAAATTTGTGCTTCTGAAATGTAAGTGAAGAAAAAAATGAAGCAGTTTTATTCTTAATTTCCTGATAAAACAGTTTTTTTATTTTCTCAATAATCAACAAAGAAATACATAGTATATGATCGATAAAATTGTTCTTGTTACTGGAGCGTCATCTGGAATAGGGAAGGCTTTAGCTTTTGAGTTTGCATCACGAGGTTCAAAATTGGTGTTAGCTGCTCGAAATATTGACAAACTAAAAGAGATTGAGAAAACCTTAACAGAACAAGGAACTGAAGTTTTAATTGTAAAAACTGATGTAAGTGTTGAAAGTGATTGTCAGAATTTAGTTGCAGAGGCAATTGCAAAATTTGGACGTTTAGATGTCTTAATTAATAATGCTGGAATCTCAATGCGTGCTATGTTTAAGGATTGTGAGCTATCTGTACTTAAGAATTTAATGGATGTGAATTTCTGGGGAACCGTTTACTGTACTAAATATGCAATGCCACATATAACTCAGTCTAAAGGATCGGTTGTAGGCGTTATATCAATTGCTGGTTATGTTGGTTTACCCGGACGTACAGGTTATTCAGCATCTAAATACGCTATTCGCGGTTTCCTTGATACACTTAGAGTAGAGAATTTAAAGACAGGTGTGCATGTTTTAGTCGCAGCTCCTGGCTTTACAGCTTCTAATGTTAGAAGTGTAGCTTTAACAGCTGATGGAAGCTCACAGGGCGAAACACCAAGAGATGAATCTAAGATGATGACGGCCGAAGTTTGTGCTGCTCATATTGCAAAAGCGATTGTAAAGCGTAAGCGTGAGTCAATTTTAACCTTTGTAGAAGGTAAAGTTACAGTCTGGTTGAAAAAATGGTTTCCTAGCTTATTAGAAAAGCTAACCTACAACCATATGGCAAAAGAACCTAATTCAGGATTAGAATAACTGAGTATTTGATGTTTTTTTTGAGTAAAACAGGCATTAATGCGATTGTATGTTGTTCAATGGTTCGGTAAGGTTTTTCAAACACCTGATAATGAGATCATCCCAAACCTGTTATGTTTTTGTTAATATGTTGACTATAAGTAGTTTGTAAATTAGTCTCATATCTTGATTCTCATATCTCACGATCTATTGTTGTTTGATCTAAGATTTAATCATCGAAAAATTTTATAGAATAAAAGGCAAGTGTTACATTTGCCAAAAATCATAATCATAAATCATGGGAAGAGCATTTGAATTTAGAAAGGCACGCAAGTTTAAGCGTTGGGATAAAATGGCTAAGGCCTTTACCCGAATTGGAAAGGAAATTGTAATCGCTATTAAAGAGGGCGGAACTGATCCATCATCTAATTCGCGTCTTCGTGCAGTAATTCAGAATGCAAAAGCAGCCAACATGCCTAAAGAGAATGTTGAGCGTGCGATTAAGAAGGCGAGTTCGAAAGATCAAAAAGACTTTAAAGAACTTATATACGAAGGATATGCACCACATGGTATTGCTGTATTGGTAGAAACGGCTACTGATAATCACATGCGTACTGTTGCAGATGTTCGTTCTTATTTTACTAAGACTAAAGGTAGCCTAGGAACTGCAGGTAGTGTTGAGTTTATGTTTGAGCATAAGTGTTACTTTAAGATAGAGAACACGGGTCAGGATCTTGAAGAACTAGAGTTAGAAGTTATCGATCTTGGTGTTGAAGATGTATTTGCTGAGGAGGATGGTATTATGTTGTATGCCTCATTTGAAGATTTCGGTAGAGTACAAGCCTATTTAGAGGGAAATGATATTACGCCTCTTAGTTCTGGTTTTGAGCGTATTCCAATGGATACTAAAGAGCTTAGCGAAGAAGATATTGCTGATGTTGAAAAGCTTCTTGATAAATTAGAAGATAATGACGATGTGTTACATGTTTACCATAACATGGCATAATCATACAAGTATATTCAACAAAAAAGACCTTCGCAATTGTGAAGGTCTTTTTTGTGTGATTGAAATAGAATTATTATTCTGCTTTATCAGAAAGTGATTTAAAGCCTTTGCCTAGCATTTCATTAGTTTCCATAACGGTGATGAAAGCATTAGGGTCAATATGTTCTATAAAGTCTTTCAGTATGGATAATTCACGTCGGTTGACAACAATAAAGATCATGTTTTTATCTTGTCCATCATACATCCCTTTTCCTTTAAGGTAAGTACCACTGCGTTTCATATCGATAACTACTTTGTCTCGAATTTCTTCTGCTTTATCAGATATGATAAAGAGTGCTTTCTCAAAAGTTGATCCTTGAATGGTAATATCGATGACACGACCCGAAATATATAGGACAATAAGAGAATAAAGAGGAATCTGCCAATCCATTTCTACATACAAACTGCAAAGTATAATAATCAAATCGACATAAATGATCATTTGCCCTAAAGGCAAACCCGTATACTTGGAAAGAATCATACCAACAGTGTCGGTACCCGTTGTTGTAGCTTTTGCTCTGAGTATCAATCCAAACCCAAAACCTATTAAAATTCCTCCAAAGACACAGGATAGGAGTACATCATCGACTAAAGGAACAAGTCCCCACCATTTTGTCGCAAGGTCTATAAAAACAGAACTAAGGAAGAATCCGAAAAATGTTTTGAAGCCAAATCGAGGTCCCAATATTTTAATCCCTACTAATACGAGTATAACATTGATGACAAGTCCTGTTAAACCAACTGGAATACCTCCTTCATACTGATGGAACATATCATTCTGATATTCCATAAAGTAATAGCCAATTTTAGAAAAGAAGCCTGTATATTCTGAAGCATCTAAAAGATTGAAGGGGCCGTGAGGAAATAGTCCGATAGAAAGTTTATGAACTATGATTCCTATACCATAAGCGCCTCCAGGGACTATAAAGTGAGGCGTGATAAAGAAAATATAACCGAGAGCTAATATAAAGGTGCCTGCTACAAGCAGAGAATAATTATAGAACCATTTACCAGAAAATAATTTGTCGTCTTGAAGAAATGCCATGGAGGATATTGGTTTTTAAGTTGTAAGCTAGGTGTTGTCGTCAGAATTTGATGTGCTTACTACAAAGCAAATAAGAATTTTCCAAATAAAATAGTCTGAGCCAGTGAATTTTACATTTATCTTAAAAGGAGTGATTGTACTTGATAAATATATGATGAACAAAAAAAATCTGTGAAGAAAGGTCGGATAAACTTCTCAACACAGAATACGGTTAAAAAAAAAGTAACAGGGTTTACATACTCCTTATTGCATTTTTTCTTCGTCTTGTATTTTTGTAGTTATTAATCTTGTAGCTTAAGCTTAATTTAAATGTTGGTGCTTTTTGATTGAATTTATTAATAATTCTAAAATCCAAATTTTGATATGTCTTCTTTAAATTGGCTGTATTTAATACATCTCTAACAATAAAGCTAGCAGCGAGTTTACGATTAAAGAAACTGTGTTTTAATGTAGTTGTTGCAATGAATGAATCATCGCTTGTGCCCTGCGCCCATTTTGATTTTGATTTATATTTTAGATTAAGGCTAAATAGAGTTATTTTACTCAAGTTGAAACTAGAAACACTTTGTAAGGTGTAATTAGTACTAGAAGTTGAAAAATCATGTTTTTCATTCAAACTAGTATTATCCCAATATTCACCTTCTATCTTGTAGTGTGATACATCAACAAGAAATTGGTTTCTCCACCATTTTGATATTGATAAACTAGCATATGTTTCTAATCCAATAGTATGATCTTTTCCAACATTCTCATATGTTGTGATAAAAATATTTGGTTTGTCATTAGAGATCGTTTTAATTCTCTCAGTTTTATCTTTTTTAGATCTGTAGTAAGATTCAAAGGAGAGAGAATGTTTACCGAGCTTAGTGCTGTATTTGAATTCAAAGGAATTGATTAATTCAGGTTTCAAATAGGGGTTACCTTTTGTACGGTTATGACTATCATTCCAAATTTCAAAACCTTCTAATAACATGCTGGATGGACGATTTATACGTCGTGAATAATTTGCACCAAGTTTACTTGTTTTACCAATACTCAATTGAGTGTGTACACTTGGAAATAAATCCCAACGATTAACTTTGTATTTATTACCGTCATAAATATTCTCTCTATTAATATGTTCAGCTCTTAATCCAACTTGATACGATAGTTTGTTTAATTTCCCAGAGTACGTACTATACAGGCTATGCATTGTTTTATTAAAATCTGAATTTTGAGAAAAGCTGGGGTCTACAAAATCGTTTTTTATGAAATTTCTATTGGTGTTAAATTCAAATGAAAGGAATTTGTAACCAGCTTCAAACTTACTTTTTCCAGCTAGTGGTAGGGTATAGTCTGATGATATTACAATACCTTTAGCATCTTCTTTAATATCCGTTAGGTGCGTGTTGTTGTTGTTGTTGTTATGATTAATAGTTTCGCTTTTACTTAAGACTGTTTTCTTCCAATCTCTTCCTGAATAATCAATAAAGGTGTTAAGTTGATGTCCTTTTTTGTTACATTTTCTAATGTAATTGAAGGTTGCAACATAATGATCTGTTCTAGTATCTGTTTGCTCCAAACTTTCTTCGAATGAATGACTATTACTAGTTTGAAAAATATCGTAGGTTAAGTCATCCCTTTTATCAAGATCAGAGCGACCAATTTCAGCTGTAAAAGAAAATGAATTTAAAGAATCAATTTCGTAATCATAAGCTGTAGATAGTGTGTATTTTTCTCTTTTAAAATTCAATTTACCTGTTGAATTGATATTAGTCTCTGCTTGTGTAAATAATGTTTGGTAATTGTTTCGTTTTCCTGCTAAACTCCTTTTATTATAACTGGCACCTAAGTAGAAATTACTTTTTTGTTTTTTTAGATTGTACGTGCCACTACCAGCCATATTATCATGACTACCAAGAGTGATGTTTAGAAAACCACTTGATCCTTTTAGACTAAATTTTTTGCTTATAATATTAATAATACCAGCTTCACCTTCAGCCTCAAATTTTGCGGAAGGGTTAGTAATGATTTCAATATTTTCAATTTGGCTTGTTGGTATTTGGCTTAGAATTTCCTGAGCGCTTCTTATACTTGGTCTACCATCAATTAGAACAGTAAAGCCAGTACTTCCTCTGAGACTCACATTACCATTAACATCTACACTCACTGAAGGCACTGTTTCTAGAACGTCAATAGCTGTTCCACCTTCAGCTGAAAGTTGACTCCCAACAGGTATTACCTTTTTGTCGATTTGATAATTTATAGCATGATTGTAAGAACTCACAAGAACCTCTTTTAGAGCTTTAGTCGAAAGATTCAGTTTTATAATATCGAGATTTGCTTCTTTTTGATAGTTTCGAATGGCTATGTCTCGAATGATTTTTTTCTCATACCCTATGAATGAAACCTCTAAGTAATAGTTGCCAGCTTTTAATTTTTTGATTTCGAAAAAACCATCCTCATTAGTGATGGTTCCGTCTATAAGTTTTGATTTTTCCTTACTATAAACTGATACGGTTGCGTATTCAATAGCTTTATTTGATTTAATATCTTTAATTATACCATAAATAACTCCAATCTTAGGTGTTGAATTATTGGCATAAATAGGCGAACCTATCATTAGGGAAAAGACTAGGGGGATAAGGTGTTTCATAAAATTCCTTGTTGACGAATGCATGAATAAATCATGCAAATTGTCAAATTAGTTAGTTAAACGGTTAAATAAAATTGGTCGATGCAAATATAAGCTTGTTATTTTTAAAACCTAAATATGAGCTGTGTTTTTTTTTACATAAAAACAGAATGTTGTTTTGAAATGTCTGTTAAGTAAAAAAGGCTATTCCCTTATTTAAGGAAATAGCCTTTGACAATAGTTCGATAAGGTTTTATAAATGTTTGATAATAAGCCTGTTTGTGATTCATTGCGCTTATTGCAATATTCTGATTATAAGTGGTTTGTAAATCAATCTTATGTCTTGATTCTCATATCTCACGATCTATTGCTTTGATATATTATAATTGAAATGGATTACATGCCTTTAAGACAAGTAGCAATACCATTTTCGATTCTAGCGTTGATATCATTTGTATCAGCTTTAACGAACTTCTTTCCAATAATCTGCTCGTAAAGCTCTATATATCTTTCAGAGATTTGTTTGATACGATCTACGTTCATTTCTGGGATTTGTTGTCCGTCTTTACCTTGGAAACCATTTTCCATTAACCACTCACGAACAAACTCCTTAGAAAGTTGTTTCTGTGGCTCGTTACGGTCAATTCTATCCTGATAGCCTTCTGCATAGAAATAACGAGATGAATCTGGCGTATGGATTTCATCAATTAAATAGATTTTACCATCTTTTTTACCAAACTCATATTTAGTATCAACTAAAATTAAGTTCTTCTCAGCAGCTATTTCAGTTCCTCTTTGAAAAAGAGCAAGCGTATATGCTTCCAGTTTTTCGTAATCTTCTTTGCTAACGATACCTTGAGCAAGAATCTCTTCTCTTGAGATATCTTCATCGTGTCCTTCTAGTGCTTTTGTAGTAGGGGTGATGATTGGCTTCTCGAATTTTTGATTCTCAACCATACCATCTGGCATTGGCATACCACAAAGAGTGCGCTTTCCAGCTTTGTATTCTCTCCAAGCATGTCCAGTTAAATAACCACGAATCACCATTTCAACCATGAAAGGCTCAGCAAGGTGACCAATAGTAACCATTGGATCTGGAGTTGCAATTTTCCAGTTAGGA
>JADGEF010000024.1 GCA_016744515.1 Marinifilaceae bacterium
ATTTCAATTCCAGTATGGTACGATTGAGAGCCGATCGACGACTCATAAAAAATATCTGAAAATCAATGATATAAGATTAACAGATAAGGGTAAAACAACCTGTTAAAGTTGTCGATGGGTAAAAGTATAAAATATACGGGGTTTCGACAACAATGTCGAAACATTAGTTTTTTCAGTATGTCAAAGAGCGCAAGTAGAGAAATATCATTTCTGCAAAAAGGATAGAAGAGGTCTAAAATCTCTTATCGACAACTATAAGAATTGGTCGAGATCATTTTTTTCATGTCCAATCACCTCTTTCTCAAGCCATCTCTGTTCTCTGCTTTTAAATAAAATCAGGCTATCGGTTTCTTCTGGCTCCATGATAAATTCAGCTTTTGAAATTAATTCTTTTAGTTTTACCTCTGTTATTTCGCCTTCGAAAACCGAGTTCTGAATCCAATTTAAATATTGTCTGCACAACTTTAACATTTTACCCACTCGTTTTTCACCCATGTCATACATTAAAATCACATACATTACCAGTAAATTTTAAAAGGTTTGTACTCATCCATACCAAGCAGGTGCTTTTGTAATTTATAGCATTCTAGTTTTATTAAATGTTTGTAGCTCACATTTCTGTTTAAGCTTCGGTGTTTTATAGATTCTTCCAATCGTTTTTCAAAAGCCTGAATAAACTTTTTCTTACCCTTTTCTTTCAGAACAATTCGGTTTAATTTCTCCTCAAAATCATGCTCTTGAATTTCCTTTTTGTTTAAAACCTTAAAAATAACCCTATCGACTAAAAAAGGCTTAAATACTTCGGCCAAATCCAAAGCCAAACTAAATCGTCGTTCGCCAGGTTCGTGTAAAAAGCTAATGGTGGGTTCCAGTTGTGTTTTCTGAATAGCACGCAAACATTCCGAATAACACATCATATTACCAAACGAAATTAGACTGTTTACAATATTTAAAGGAGGGCGTTTGGTTCTGATACCCATTTCATGATCATTGATAATTAAATTGAAAGCATCGTAATAATTTTTTCTGATATTTCCTTCAATTCCCATCAATTCATCTATTGCCTGTGTGGTAATAAGCTTTTTCCTTAAAGCTTCAATAATCTCTATAATAGGCATCAAATCCTTACCTCTATTATCGTAATACCTCAGGTTTTTTAGCATATTAAACGATGCTCCTTCAATAAAAGATTGGGCGACAACTAAACGTTTCGGTTTTTTTAAATAAGCCTGAGTTTGAGCAATCAGCATTTTGCCCGATAGTAATTTACATTTAGGCGCAAACGATCCGGTATAATTCTCATAGTAATCGTAAAAATGTACAGCAATATCATTTTTTCCTAAAAAATTATAAAGTGCCGAATTGGCATCCAACGAACCAAAAACATATAATTGGTCAACATGTTCAACGGGTAGGTAGCGAGGTTTTAAATCATTTCCCTCTTCATCAACAGGTGTAAACTTTAGGGTGTTGTCTTTTCTCGATAAACGACCAGGATTGAATAGGTAGTAGCTTTTTTTCATCTTGAGTTAGGGTTTATTGTTGCCAGAGAATCAATTTTAGTCTTCACTTTCAGAACTGTAACAGAAATCGTAATAGGAACATTTTTTACATCTAGGTTCATTTATAGCCTCTGGACATTTATTGGCGTGTATAATTTGATCAATTTCAACAAGCAATTCTTTTATTCGTTCCCTGTCGGGCGTACTCAAAAACACATCCTCTGTTTTTCTTTCCTTCGGATATTCTAGTACGCCCATAACACCTTCAAGTCCGTTTAATTCCAAAATATAGATGTAGTATTTTATCTGCCAAATATGAGTTTCATGAAATTTACTTGACTTTTTAATTTCATGAATTACTTTATTCTTGGTATCGTAAAAATCAATTTTTATGGGACCTATTTCAACTTGCTCATACTTGGATGAACGTTGCTGGTAAGAGGTTTTCTCTATTAAGACACCCATCGCAACATCCTCCGAATTGTCTTCAAATTTTATATCATTTGCATGCAGCCACATGCGACGGTGGCAATAAAAATAATATGATATTAAAGTTCCTGTTATTTGCATTATAAAAAGCAGTTTTCAATGTTATCAAGAATTAATCCTTCTGTAGATGAATAATTATTCGTAGAGATAAATTTAATACCTAGTATTTCGTCTTGGTATGTTTCTGGCATTTGAGCCTTGTTGTATTTGTTAACGCGAATATTTAGTATTCGTCCACTTAACTTTTTTATATAGTCGCTTATTTTAATTTTCAAACGTTTAGAATTCGCATAATCCGTTTGCAATTTTAGTTCATCAAGTAATTCATTAAGCTTTTCATAACATTCATCCATCTCGTTTTCCAAAATATAATATTGTACTTGGTCTCCAATATCATTATTGATGAGTTTGAATTTCCCCATACTTTCAAATTCGGCATTATTGATGCATTTAACCATATTTATAGAAGCATCTTTATCACTTTTAAATTCGCCAATTGTGAGGTTTTGTTGAATGCTTTCAAAGAATTTTGACTGCACCCCAAACAATTGATTTTCGCTTATTGAAACTGGAATGTTTTTACGACAAAAATCAAGAAACTTTTTAGCTTCATTACGATAGATCAACTTTGCACGTGAACGACCATTTTCACTAACTAATTCAATAAAATAAACTTGCCCTTTATCCAATTTATTATTTCTATTACAGCGACCTGCGCTTTGAATAAGACTTGGTAAGGGACACATATCACGATAAACAACAGGGAAATCAATGTCGACACCTGCTTCAATTAGTTGCGTTGATATTAAAATTACTTTTTTGTTGGCTTTCAATAAATCTTGCGACTGATTTATTATTCTTGCTCGATCATTGGGAATAAAATGAGTATTCAATAGAAGAACGTTCTCCGATTTTCCTTTCAATTCATTATAAAGGTTCTTTGTGTCGGCAATTGTGTTTAATATGACTAAGCAGGAGCCATCTAATTCAAGAATATGGTTTACCAACGATTCATTGGTTTGTTGATCGGAAAGCACTTCTATTTGATAGCGATTAAAAATATCTTCTGCAAAATATTTTTTGCAATCGATTAACTCATTAGGTACAGTGTAATCTTTAAATAACAAATCTGCTCTACAATCCTCATCAGTATCTTTAATTGGGATTGCTAACTTGGGCATGGTTGCAGTTGATAGTATTGCGAAAGAATCGTTCCTCCTACAAAATTCATTTAGCCATGCCGAAAAGAAAATATATAATCGAGGAGGCAATGCCTGAACTTCATCAATAAGAAAGATTCGGTTTTTGAAATTTGGGAGCTTTAACAAGGTAGAGTTCTTATTGCTTACTAAGCTTTCAAAAAACTGAACAAACGTTGTAATAATAAAAGGATGATCGAAAGTGTTTTGAATAAAGTCTTCTTTTAAAATCTCTGTTAGGTTCTCAGCAGATTGATTATTTTCATAAGATTGCTGTGCATGCCGAATTCGTTCGTTTTCAGTTTTAGAATTAACTGACATAACATCATCTAAAAGTTCTTCAGCAATTTTCTGAACCTGTTCAGTTATAGACAAGAAAGGCAGTGAGTAAATAATTCCTAAATTCCCTTTTTGTTTTCTAATTTCGTCGGCAACAGAAAGCATAGTAAATGTTTTCCCAGCCCCTGTTGGTGCTGTTAGCGTAAAAACGCGTTCATTGTTTAGTAATCCTTTTTTTACTCCCTCAATTGCTTCTAAACGAATTTGAGTCCTTAATATATTCAGTTGCGATATATCTGGATTTTGATCAAATTTATCAAACGTACTAGCAAGGTTTATTGCAAGTTGTTTTGTGTTTGTTTCAATGGTTTCGTTAAAAAAGTAAGAATTATTTTTTCCCGCATCTCTTTTATCTGCTTCAATCAAGGCAGAAAAAGATTCCTGAGTATCCATAAAGGATTTTAAAGGAGCTTGCTTCCATGCTTTCTTTTGATACTTGGACAAAAAAGAAACAAACATATTTAATTGTTTACCCCACTTCAATTCAAATGATGCACAATCTAATTTCAATGTTTTATTTACAAATTCACTTATAGGAAGATCGCATACATTTTCTTTGGCAAATTCAGTAGCCCTAATTAATTCTTCTGAGCCAGTAAAAGCGTACTCAAAATTTGGTAAGTTCTGGTGATGTTTCCCAATTAAAACAGCAACTTGTAGAATAAATAAAGAAAATTCTTCCTGATTTTTTAAACCTTGGTCATTCATTATATCTTTCATATTGACCAAAGCATAATTACCCCATGCGATTACCGACAAGTAGGAATGATTCCCATATCCAGTGCTTTTTCCGTGGAGTTTGTTTTGAAAATTGGGATTGATTTTTCCCAAATCGTGAAATAAAGCAGCTAATCCAGCAATTGATAACGAAGAACTTTGGAGAGTACCTTTGTGTACCCCCCAAATATGTTCTTCCAGTAATTTACCTGGATGCGACTCAAATGTTAAATCATGCACCATTGTGATTTGTTATTAAATTCAAAATAGATTCCTTCTGATTTTAACTTGCTTTGATTTGATGGGTACACCACCTTGCAAAATTTTTCCGGTAAGTTCCAGAAATCATCATTTTGAAAAGTAGGTATTTTATCAAACCCAATCCTAAAAGACGTTAAATCGTCCATTGACGGCGGATAATCATCTGTAATAAAACCAAAAGTTGTAAATGTTCCGTTTTTCTCAACAATCTCACCTTCTTCAAGAAACTTAATTTCAGCTGGGCAGTTGTGCAAACCTAGTACAGGTGTAAAACAAGCCTTACCATGTTTGCAAAATGAGCTGAAACGAGTAAAATACTCACTGTATTCTTCGTTTTTTAATGCTAAAACAACCGTATAACTAGGATGCTTAATAAACTCCATCTGTTTTGGAGCTTTACTCCAAGCATTATTTACCTTTCTTAAGGTGAATCCCCACGATTGTTTAATGACTTCATTGTTTACTTGAACCGAGTAAAGGAACCCTTCGCTGAACAAAGGGAACAAAGGTTTCATTTCGTTGCGTTCAATCCCAAGTACTGCTCCAATCATTCCAATAAAGGCAGTTTTGGTAATAAAATCGTGAGAAAGCGGATTATTATTGGTTTCGGCCTTACGGAATTGCGCCCAATTGCCTGTTATTTCCAATTTTATCGCTTTCATATTATAGAGTCATTTCTGTGAATTTTCCTCCTGTTAGTTGTGCTTTTATTTCTTCAATCTCAGTGTAAAAACGAATTTCTGCTACTTTATCCGACTCTGCAATTTTGTTGAGCTTATCGAAATTAAATTTATAATCATCCATTGCACGGATTTGTTCATCCTCTTTTTCCGATTCAATACCAATTAATCTATCGGTTCCATACAATTTGTCGGTTGGCTCTTTGTAAACAATTTGCAATAAAAGAATGGAGCTTTGGTTTGATTTGCTTCGAGTATTAATATTATTTACACTATTCCACATAGCTTTAAAAAGGTTATCAATATCCTCTGATTTCAAACCGCTTAATTTTCCTGAATATGGATTTATCCAACCTTGAATTTGATTGATGCCATAAGGGACAATTGTTGTAGTTCCAATTGAACCACGCGATTTATCAGCACTTGATGAAAATACAGACGTATTCTGGTGGATTCTTAAATCAGATTTATTTAACGATGGATTTAAAAGGGCAAATTGAACAGGACCAGTTAAGTTAACAGCAGCACCTTCTTCTGTTGAAATTCCACCAAAAAGACGTACATCAATACATCCTTGTAATAACTCTAGTGCGGTTTTGTCTAGCTTTTTTTCTTTTTTTAAAATATCAATAATCTTTTTGATTTCTTTCTTTTTATCGGCTTCGCTTAGTTCTTTGCCTTCGAGTTTCTTGTTATAGTATTTTGCCCAAAGAGATTTCATTCGTGCAGACGAACCTGATTCTTTACTTCCTTCAGCTATTTGAGATTTATCATTAAATACATACACCTCAAATGTGTTCGGAAACAAATAATTTTGCTCTATAAAAAAGTCTCGTACATATCTTTTTATACGTACATCTGAAACCAATACTTTTTTGGTTTCTTCATCGTAACGTTGTTCTCCTGTAAATGGATCGCCATTAGGAATGGTATATTTACTTTCAAAAAGGAATAAAATTTCTGATTTTTCTATTGTATTTTCCATGATATAAATATTTTAATTGTTTAATTGTTTAATATTTGATACTTTCTTACCATAATAGCTCTCAAAAAACCCTAGCGCACAGTTGTGTCGGTTGTATTTTTCACCTTCAAAATTGTTGATAATTTCTACTAAAGAAGAATATGCATCTTTAATATAGAGATACTTTTTATCGCTCATAAAACCATGAATAGTAAGTTTCTCATTTAAAAATCCCGAAAACTTAACCAATTCTTCAATTGAGGTGATACGTCGAGAAAGATTGCCGACATAGGACTTCTCAAACGATTTTATAGGGCAGTCGTCGCGCCAAGCAGCAAATCGATTTGCCATAATACCCAGGTTTTTACCTAAGTCATAACTTTGGGTTTCTGTAATTTTCATTAGATTATTATTTATTTGAATGTTCATTAAAAAATAAAAGTCATATTTAAGGATATAGAATTCATATAATTTCAAGTTCTTATCAGCATCGCGTATTTTTAATTCAAGTTGTTCTATAAATGCAGGAAGTAGTACAATATCCTGATAATAGGTGTTTGTATACACTTTAGGTATGATATCAAGATAGTGAGAGTTTAGGAATGAATCTCCTCTTTTAATATTTGACAATAAGTTCTTTAACGAGTTTAAGATATTAGTCTTGTAAGGGTATTTTAATACGTCATCAGTTACTGACACATTCCAAATAATTCTTTTGGCTTTTAAAACATGGAGTGCTACTTTTTTGATTAGACTTTGTTCTACTGTTCCAACTTCAATAAAGTCTTCATAACTTTTTTTAGTACTATTAAACCAAATGAATGTAATATCAAATGTTGTTTTGTTTAGAAATAAATTGTCAAGCATTGGAGTAAAAAATTCATCAAAAGGATTCTCTTCATCAAATTCATTAATTAGATTTATTTCATTTTTAATCTCATTATTTAAAGTATAGGATTCTCTAGTGTAGAAATCTTCAAGAATATCTTTTGTCATGTCTTTATGATATGGCATAATATTCACTTTATAAGCTCCGCAATTAATTGTAGTATGAGCATATGCTTTTTTAGCGTAAACAATATTCATTAATTCAGTCTCACTAAAAGTTCTTCCTTTATACGCATTTTCTTCACGATTGAAGTTTGGTATTCCGCCATAGTAATTATGCTCACCACCAATCAGCGATTTGTAAAGGCTTTTCTTTAAAACAAAGGTGTTATCCTTTGGGCTTTTTTCAACGAATTCTTGCGCAATCGTTGAGTCAATGAAATTTACAATTCCCGGAATATGAAACCAAAAATCCTCTTTAAATTTAAAATGAAGTACTGTGATTTTATCAATTTCAAGAAGAGAATGTATCTTTAATAACTTACTCTTGAATTCTTTCCTGAATTTTTTTAATGTGGGATTTTCAATTTTCGCAGCAAAATCATTGCACCGAATAAAAGAAGGTTTTGCAATAATGCTGTTATCACTTTTTGAGTATAACTTATATGAGGCTTTATCGTCTGTAACTATATTACCATTTGTCTTTCTTTCATTTACGAATGAGTGAACAATATCTCCAAATAGATATTTCGATGTTGCATCATTTGAAGATGTTTTAAAATTAAGACGATACAAACTTTTCTGTTTGTCTTCATCTTCTATTTCGATGAGTTTGTCGAAATCAAATTCAAATGATTCTCCTTTATCAATTACTGGAAGTTCATAGAAAATTACATCAACGGGATTTCCATCTTTATTTTTCTGTTTTTTCAAATTTTCCACCTCACTCCAAATATGTTTTATCTGCTCATGGTATTTATGGGCATCAGGGGCTTCGCGGTAAAGCTTTCCAATTTTTATTACTGTGTCTAGCATTGTTATTTAATTTTTTTCTTCTCCCTGCAATTATTACAGGGAGAAGAATATTATTAATAATCCACCACCATTCGAGCTTTTAAGTAGCCGTTATAAAAGGAGGAGTTGCGGCGTTTGAATATCTTCATCAAGTTATCGAGCCGATTGGAGAGCAGACTATTGGCTTCCGAAACAAGATTTTCAAGACTTTTGGTAGCCATGCTCGATTTTATCTGGTATTCGCGTGGCTGTCCGTTTAACTCCAAAAAATGATTGTAATCAGCTTGCAGGTCAGTAATTTGTTCGGCAGTAATCCCGTAATCGGCAGTAAGTGCCTCTTTATTTTCGCTAGCAGCTGTAATAATTTGTTTCACACGGCGCAACATGTTTTCGTTTTTCATTTTTAACAAGTCCGAAATACTGTCGTCCATTTTATCGGCCAGTGTTGGATTATCATTCATCAGGGCAAATACTTCAACCACATCGTTTAAAATATCAGCCTTTTCACAGATTGTGTGTTTTAATGTCAATTTAATTTTCCCAATCGTTACCTGCGATTGTTCCTGCTCGTCGGCAGCATTGTCTATGGCCAGACTAATGACATTAAGTTGGTTTTTGACTTCACCAATTTTGGCAATACCTTGCCAAATTGCAGATTTTCCGTTAAGGTAAGACAGCGAAGTATCTAACATGTGCTTGCTGTTCATTTGTCGTTGATTCATAACACTGTTTTAATTAAAATTATTGATTTGCCCCTAGATATGGACCATTCCATACAGAGGGGAGTTAATTCTTTGTTGCGTACAGGCATTTCTTTATTGCATCTACCTATTTCTTTCATGTCAGCACTCATTTCTTTCGTGTCAGCACGTATTTCTTTCGTGTCAGCACTCATTTCTTTCGTGTCAGCACGTATTTCTTTCATGTCAGCACTCATTTCTTTCGTGTCAGCACGTATTTCTTTCGTGTCAGCACGTATTTCTTTCATGTCAGCACGTATTTCTTTCGTGTCAGCACTCATTTCTTTGTTACAAGCAGGTGTTTCGTAAGCATCACCAAATTTATTTCATCAATCTTCCTCAATCACCCTTCAATCTTATCAAGCCATCCAAAGCCATTCGAGCTTTTCTCGCTACATCCAGCACTCCAAATCATTTGGTGCACTTCAACAGGAGCCTTTAGTTCAAATTCAAATAAATTACCAACAATCCGCGATTGTTCCCTTGTTCCTGGTTTCATTACAAAACCAGCACGTTTAAAATCGTTTTGTCTTTTAATATTGATTTGATCTGGATCAATTAATTTTGGCTGGCGAGTATTCTTGTATTTTTCAATCAGATGCTTTACCGTTAGGCTATCGAATAGTTCATCCTTAGGCGATAAATACTGTGGGTATTTGTCGTTTTCTTTTTGATAACTAATGACCCATGGCGTTTGTAATTTGTATTGCATACATTCTGAAAATTCAGGCTCAGCTAGAGCCGCTACATGGGTAACTTTAAAATCGATGCCGTTAAATTTATCGCCCAAAAAGAAATCCTGTGCCATAAACAAACCTTTTATAAAGGTGTTGGCAGCTTCGTCTACATCGAACGAAATCTGCAATTTTATTTCGTGTGCCGATATTTCGAATAGTTTTCTCTCTTTCCATAGTTTTGGTTTTCCAAAGTTCAATCTCGAAAAACAGAACAGTTTGTATAGTTTGCTGTCGTTTTCATCTTTTCCATAGCCTTTGTTATGTAGAAAGTCGGCAAAATCGGCATCGGCTTGTTTCAATACTTTGTAAATCCAGGCACTAATGTAATACTGGTAATCCATGGGTAGCATGCGCTGCTTTGTGGTACGCTTAAGTGTTAATTCAAATCTCATTACGATACGGTTTAAAGTAATATTTAATCTTGTTATGCTTAAAGACTTACGAATTTATATGGGTGAACTGTCAACTTCTGACAAATAGATTTTTTTCTATTTTATTTTTTAGAAAATCTTTTAAATCCTTAGGATAGATGACCTCAATTTCGTCACACAACCCCATAATAAAACGACCAACCCCCTTAAAATTTGAAACTGGACCTTCAAATTCGAATTGCTCATTATTTATTTGGCGTATGTATTGTTCCGATAGCGGATATTCTTCCTGTAGTAGTTCTGCAGCGCGGATTGAAAGCTGTAGTTTGATATCGATTTTTTCTTCAGAACTAATTCTGAAAACATCCATAGGTAAAGTTTTGTGTTTTTCTTGGTGTTCCCAAGCTTCAGGCAAAATTTGAACAGAGGCAATGCGAGTGTTTTTAAACGTTTTGCAGCATCCCGCTTCAATGTCGTAAGCCCATATAGCAATGTAATTGTTTGTAAAATCGAAAGGTTCAACAAGTCTATCTTTCTGTTGCTTGCTGTTTGCCGATAGGTAATTGTGTAGAATTACTTTGTTCTTGTGTTTTATAGCTTGCATCAACTGGTGAATATTTACCGAATGTTTTTTATTCACAAGAGTATCAGCAACTCTGTTAAAATCGTAAAGAGCATAAAGTTTTTTAACCAAATTTTGTTTTAGAAGGTTTTCATCGTTAACCGAATGAATTGCTTTCTGAAGAATTACAGTCTCCTCTTTCGAGAAATGCAGTAATTCGCTAATTTCTTTAAAATGGGGAGAGTTTTTATCGATGTGGTATCTGCCATTTTCAGGTTTGGAAATAATAAACCCGGCATCACGAAAAGTTTGAATGTAACGTCGTGTTGTTCGTTCTGACATTTCGAAACGTTCAGAAATTTCCTCTAAAGTATATTTAAGTCCACTTGAGAGGAAAATCATTATTTCCAATAATCTCTGGAGTTTGTTCTGCTCAATCATTGTGTCATAATTAGGTTAATGGGTTCAGTATAAAATCAACGTTAAATTACAATAAATTATATATTATATGCAATTGTTGTTTGTGAAATAATGGGACGACTTTAACAAAAAAATATAAAATGACTCGGATAGTCCATTGTTTTGTAGGATAATCAATTCCCAATAGGATTAAATTTATTGATATCTGCTTTATTTCCGAATGATGAAAAAGAAGAGTTTGAAAATAGGGCTCTATATCAAATGTAGTGGGTGAAATTTTATTTGTTAGATCACACTGTTTTTTATAAGTGTAATTATTGAACATTGATTTAAGAGATCTTATAAACCCAATGGATGATTAGTAAAACCGGGAAGTTCCGAGCTTGCCGAGGAAATCACCCGGCTGCACTTATTATACAAGCAGTTTTAAGATTGATAAAATCGCAGTTCTTGAATTTTTGGTTCTTTTGTTTCAAGACAAAAGAACAAGAAACAAAAAGGTTTAAAAACGATTTACCCACCTAAAACAACATAGCCCCGAAAATAGTGTATTCGAAAGAGCAATTCAACAGTGCTTAAACAGGGAATAGGGAGGCCGATTGGTTAAATTTTTGGATTGAAATTGTAAATTTGATTCGACATTCATTTTACAATTCTTAAATTCAATTAGGACATGCAAGCTTGCTATATATTTACAAGCTAATTCTATTTTCCGTTTGGTCTCAAGTAATTTAGACGCTTTATAAATCTATTATTTAATTTATCCTGAATCCATTATTCTTTTTCAGGTGTAATCTACTCCCATATCTTGTTATGCTACATATTAAAGACACATTCTGTAAGCAAATCACAACCAGCGATATTTCGTGAATAGAAAGAAACAAGTTGGGAATGGTTTCTCCGTTCCCCGAAACAAAGGAATAATGAGGATCTACAAAGATGTTGATTTGGTAGAACAGCTTGGTTCTGGTGTTTCTAGGATATTGGAATCTTATGGGAAAGAATGTTTTAATGAAATGTATCACACCTTAAAATGGCTTGACACATTATTGCGTTATTTTCTTGAATAGACTGCAAACATTAAGGCTTAATTCCAAGATATACATCAATGTGTTGTGATAAGACTGATTGTTGCTTTACAATATCCTCTTACTACAGATACGATCTTAGAGTATTGGAAATTATTCCTAAACTTTACATCCATCGCCAATCTATTTCATAGTATTACAAACGGTTCGTCACCTAAGTTCTAGGTAATAGAAGAGAGATTAAAGTGTTGATTTATGATCCCTAAAAAGCATCTTAATCTTTAGATAAAAACTTTCTGCTTTTTTTGTACTTTAGGGGCTTAATTAAAAAATTACGAATGAACAATTACGAATTATTAATATCGTATGTTCTATTTCGTAATTCGTAACTCGTAATTCGAAATTGAAAAATGAATTTTAAGTCGATATTTAAATCTGCAATACCGCATCTTGCCTCAATTATCATCTTTTTAATCATAGGTTTTATCTACTTTCAACCCGTGCTCGAGGGTAAGCAGTTGCGTAAAGGTGACTCCCTTAATGCTTGGGGTGGAAAAAAAGAGATTATCGATTACCGAAAAGCTACGGGAGACGATCCGCTTTGGACCAACTCCATGTTTGGAGGCATGCCTGCTTATCAAATCAATGTCGATTATCAGGCGAAAGATATGTATTTCTTTAAGCAACTTATGGAGCTACATACGCCCGACCCAGTGCGATATCTGTTGCTTTACCTTATCGGATTTTATATCCTCATGCTTTCGCTGCGGGTTAATCCATGGCTCTCATTGGCAGGAGCCATAGCCTATGCATTATCAACCTATTTCATCATTATTATAGGCGCAGGCCACCTCTGGAAAGTAAATGCGCTGGCTTTTATACCACCAGCTTTGGGTGGTATTCTCATGGTCTTTCGTGGGCGCTACATTTGGGGAGGCTTGTTGGCTACCTTCTTTCTTATTTTGGAACTCTATTCCAACCATGTTCAAATGACCTACTACTTTGCCATTATGGTATTTTGTATCGTCATTTTCGAATTTTATCACCGATATAAAGAGAAAGAACTGAAACATTTCTTTAAGGCCATAGCTGTTTTATTGGCTGCATCCTTTATCGCTATTGGGGTGAATAACACCAATCTTTATAACTCGTACCAGTACAGTAAATCGACCATACGTGGTAAATCGGAACTCACTATTGGCGATAAAAACAATAAAACAGCTGGGCTCGATAAAGATTACGCAACCCAATGGTCATATGGCATACAAGAAACTTTAAGCTTGCTTATTCCTAATGTAAAAGGAGGAGCTGGTTCGCCACAAGAAGCCGTTCAAATTGTGAATTATGTGAGCAGTGGTAAAATTAAAAAAGTTGACGATTACTATAAATTAGAACAAGTCGATAACCATCACTATTGGGGCAATCAGCCTTTTACGGCAGGGCCAGTTTATGTGGGAGCGCTAATGATGTTTCTGTTTGTACTTGGTTTGTTTATCGTTCCAGGTCGACTGAAATGGGGCTTACTCACCGCAACCATTCTGTCCATTATGCTATCGTGGGGGCATCACTTTGCAGCACTAACAAATTTCTTTTTAGATTATGTACCGCTTTACAATAAGTTTCGGGTGGTATCGTCTATTCTAATTGTTGTAGAACTTTGTGTGCCACTATTGGCTATACTTGCCGTTAAGAAAATAATCGAAGAACCTGAGGTTCTAAAACGCAAGATCGAAATCTTCTCATTCAAGTTGAATATTGGAATTATCCCTTTAGCACTTACAGGTGGTTTGGCTCTACTTTTATATTTACTGCCTAGTTTAGGTCTCGATTTCTTGAGTGATATTGAAACGAACTACTTCTCTCAAATTAAATCGGGTAATCCCGATGCTCTTGGTTTTATATCACAAATTCAAGCTGATTTGATAGATGCAAGAATCGCAATTTTTAGAGCCGATGCACTACGATCAATTGCATTTGTAGCTTGTGGAGTTGGTTTATTACTTCTTTTTTATCGTAAGATAATTAATACTAAAATACTGATTTTGGCTTTAATCGTATTGGTACTAGCCGACCTTTGGCCAGTAAACAAACGGTATTTGAATAACGATAGTTTTGTTGCCCAAAAGGATCTGAAATTAGCTTTCAACCCAACTCAAGCTGATTACGAAATTCTACAAATGGAATCGAAGAATCATCCTAAACTGAAAGGAACACTACAAAAGGCTTCCGCCGATTATAAAAAGGAAAATCGCAAAGCCAATCAATACGAAATGGTAGCTGCTCAATTGTGGGCCCTGAATATGAACTCCAACTACCGTGTTCTGAATAAAACGGTAGGAACATTCCAGAATTCGAGTACCTCTTACTTCCACAAATCAATTGGAGGTTACCATGGGGCTAAACTTCGACGCATTCAGGAACTTTACGATTTCTATATCGAAAAAGGAAATGCCAAAATTTTAAACATGCTAAATGCACGCTATACCATTGTTCCTAAAAAAGAAGGAGGCAGTAAAGCTGTATATAATGCCGATGCTTTAGGTTGCGTTTGGTTGGTTTCAAACTTTAAACTGGTCGATAATGCCAATGAGGAAATTATGAGCTTAAATGCTTTCGATCCTGCCAAAGAACTGGTCGTTGACAAACGTTTTGCCAATCAGGTAAACGGATTTGTGGGAACTGTTGATAGTTTGGCTAGCATTAAAATGACACATTATGCACCCAATGGCATTCAATACGAATATCAATCAGCGAATGAGCAATTAGCCGTATTCTCAGAGATATATTACCAACCAGGTTGGAATGCTTATGTCGATGGCAAGTTGAGCCCTCACTTTAGAGCCAACTATGTGCTACGAGCTATGCGATTGCCAGCAGGCAAACATAAAGTAGAATTCAAATTCGAACCCAAGGCTTTCTTTGTCGGAGAGAAAATATCTTTAGCCAGCATGCTTCTATTCTTTGCACTGGCATTGGGTGCTATAGCTTGCACGCTAAGAACAATTAGAAAAGCCACTAGCAATGAGTCATAATCTCAGTAAAATACAGCAATTCAAAGCTTTTATGCAGAAAATCGTTTTTCTGCATCTAGTCATCTTTGTTCTTCGTAACGGCTACTATTTATTAGAGAAGTTGGTGAGCAAAGATAAGCGAATTGCCTTGTTTTTTATGACTGAGAAATATTACTACGACAATTCGAAATACTTGTTTGAGCACATGCGCCAGAAGGATGATTTTAGATCCATCCTTTTTACGGCTAACAAAAGCTTGTACGCTGTCTTGCAAGAAAAATTCCCATGCGAAGTGGTTTATGCATGGTCGTTTAAAGGTCTATTCTTATTTCTTCGTACACGAAATGTGATCATCTCATATGGCATTAGCGCTGCACCATTTTCCCCCTACTATCTGCACGAAAAATATAAGCATGTTATCTATTTGGGACATGGAATTCCTATGAAAAAGATGGGTTTACAAACCAAAGCTTGGCAAAAGTATGGCAAGCGATATCAATTACAGAAATACAGCTATATGGCTGCCTGTTCACCTCTTGAGCAAGTTTTGCATGGGGCAGGTTTCAATATCGATATAAATTATGTTTGGGTGAGTGGTTTACCTCGCAACGATTATTTATTGTCAGCTAATAATGATAAAGCATTGACCGCAAAATACCCTTATCTGAATCAAAAGGTAATTCTTTATGCACCCACTTGGCGAGAAGAAACGCAATCGGCAGAGTTTTTCCCTTTTCAGGATTTCGACTCTGATCAATTGGATGCTTTCCTCGAAAAAGAACAAGCTTATATTTTGTTGAGAGGGCACAAAGAGGACATTAAGCGAGATGATGCTTTAAGTCGTTTCGATGTTTCGAAAATGAAACGTGTGATAAAGGCTGATCAGGATTTATTCCCTGATGTGTACGAACTATTGCCTTATGTTGATGTCTTGGTGTCTGACTATTCATCCATCTGGATTGATTACCTGTTACTCGATCGACCAATTATTTTTGTTCCATACGACTTGGAAGACTACAAGAAAACTAAGGGGCTGTTTTTAGAGTTTGAGAAAAATACGCCTGGTTTTAAATCGAATAGCTATAAAGAGTTTGAGCATCAAATTGAAACTTATTTGAACAAGCCACAGGAACATGCTGATTGGCGAAAAGATATCCGAGATATGTATCATACCTATCAGGATGGTAATAGCTCCGAGCGAGTTTATCAACTGATAAAAGAATTGAATCAATGAACCTCAACAAATATTCCAAACCAGTAATTCTCATCACTACTCTCTTAGGATGGATTTTTATTGTTCCTCTCACTTATCTGATTCCAAAAAAACGAAACCGAATGGTGCTTATGGGAGCAAAAGATGGTTTCTTTATCGATAATGTGAAGTTTTTCTTCTTGTATCTTTCAGAGAAAGAACCAGGTCAGGACTTTTATCTGTTGACCGCTAACAAGGCTACCTATGAAACCCTTCGATCAGAATATTCAAACATTCTGTATTATCCATCTGCAAAGGCATATTGGATAATGCTTCGAAGCAAAGTGTTTGTTGTAGATAATTTTTCATGGATGGATAATTGTCGTTTTCAATTGTTTTGGAGAGCTAAGATTATTCAGATTTGGCATGGAATTGGGTTTAAGAAGATCCAAAGAAGCAATAAGTATTTCATTAAGGAAACTAGCTCTTTATACCGACGATTCATTTTGAATTTTGTCGGGAAATTGCCTAAATATCAAGCAGTAATCTCAACGGGAGAGTTTTTTACACGCGAATTTTTCCGTCCCGCTTTTCTTACCGAACATTTTATCGATACAGGCTATCCAAGAAACGATGTGATTGTGAATCCATCGAAATATCAAAATGCATACATCAACTCTGATGTGGTAACAATTAATAAAGTGGCTGAGATGCGTAAAAAAGGAATAAAATCAATTCTTTATGCACCAACTTTTCGCGATACAGGTGGCGATGGCATTTCTGATGGCATTTTGGATCTGGATAAATTGAACCAGTTTGCTCTGGCAAATAATTTTGTTTTTATTTTTAAGTTACATCCTCTACCTCAATATAAATCGATTAGCAATGATTTCGAACGAATAATTTGGTACGATAATGTGAAAGATGTTTACCCTTTTCTTCCTGAAGTAGATGGAATGATTAGTGACTATTCCTCAATTTACATGGATTATATCTTATTGAATCGCCCAATATTTTTCCTATTATACGATCGTGAAAAATACGAAACAAAAGATCGTGAGCTACACGCTTTTTTTAATGATTTTCTTGTTGGCTCTATCTCTACAAATCAGAACAAATTAGAGATGGATCTTATTTATTGCTTTACCCAAAAAGATGATTTTAAAGAAGAGCGATCAAAGATCATTGAGAAATCGTATTTAAATACTGATGATAGCAGCTCTCAACGAATTCTTAAATTCATTCAGGAATATTATCTTCGCAATAATTAAAAAAAACTTATACAATGAAGAGAGTTATAACCTTCGGAACATACGATCTATTTCATATTGGACATTTACGTATTCTTGAACGTTCTAAGCAGAATGGCGATTACTTAATTGTTGGTATCTCCACAGATGCTTTAAACTATTCAAAGAAGCAGAAGAATCCTATTTATAGTCAAGATGATAGAATGGATATTATCAAAGCACTTAATGTGGTCGATGAGGTTTTTTTCGAAGAATCTTTAGAACTTAAGGGTGAGTATATCAGAAAATACAAGGCCGATGTTTTAGTAATGGGTGACGATTGGGCAGGTCGATTCGATATGTTTAAAGACTTATGCGAAGTTGTTTATTTACCACGTACGCCATCTGTATCTACAACAGAAATTATCGAAATTATTAAGAGATAGTTATCGCTTAATCAGTTTCATCGCAAACTCATTAAGATCTTTCGAAATACGAAAGATTAGAGATAATGCAATATATATAATGCTTACAATTGCTCCTCGAACAATAATATCGATGATAAAAGAATCTTGCTTGGGGAGTAAATGTGCGATATAATAGGAAACAATGGCACTTACAATTACCAATATATATCGGTAGTTGAAAGGTTGGAATTTATATCGTCTTAGTAAGAAAAGATACTTCATCAGGTTGAAACAAAGACTTGCTATAAAAGATGCTAAGGCTGCTCCAATAATTCCCCATATTGGTATCATTATGGCATTGCTCACGACGATAATTCCTGCATAAATAATCAGGAATTGGGATTGTTTGCGATAAGCAGGGGAGTTTTGAATAACAACACCGCTAATTCCAGATAACATTAGAACGACATTGGATAAGCCAATAAATAGAACCACATACTTACCTTCAATATATTCTGGTGTGACTATCTGTAGTACATTATCAATATTCACCCACAAGCCAATAAATAAAAGGCACGCGAGCATAAATTGATGCAGTCCACTTTGAGCATAGGTTTTTGATATGGTTTTAAGATCTTTCTTCTTCCAGGCTTCAGCTATTATGGTACTGGAAATTTTATTTAGCGAGCGAGCTGGCATAGATATTAAAACACCAAAACTAGCCATAACCGTAAATATCCCTGTGGCTCCCAGACTTAACATACCCGTAATCATGAACTTGTCAATTTGCGATGCTAGTTTACCTCCAAAGTTGTTTAGGAGTCCATAAAGTGATGTGTCTATCATGATCTTTTTCAGATCGGGCTTAATGAAATTGAGTTGAGGTTTGAAGGAGACTTGTTTGCGACTGATTAGTAGCCCAAAGAGCAAAACAGTTGGTAGGCAGTAAGCTGCTACATAAATAAAAATCAACTGATCGAATTTGATATACTCTTTCCAAAATAAAATTAAACTCGCTAAAACAATAATCTTGAAGACAATATCCCTTAAAAAAGTTCCTGAAATTGCATCGTATAGAACTCGATTGTAGCCATCGAATAAATTGAAGAATAGGCTGAAGAAAGCCAGAGGGATTAAATAAATAAGGTAATTCAGGTTTAGAGAAGCATTTCCTTCAAAATAACTAGCTGCAAAGGGCTGTAAAGAAAAGTAAGCTACTAGCGAAATTGCAAATCCCAATAATCCAGCACAAAAAAGAATGAACATGAAACCGTTGTGTTGGTTTTCTTTATTCCGAAAGTAGGGGAATAAGCGTGAGATAACGGCACCAAAGCCCAGAGTCGAAAATTGAGCAACAATCATAGTGGTCGCAATCAACCAGGATAGCAAGCCAACTTCTTCAGTAGAGAGAAATCGAGGGTATAGAATAGCCGTATTAACGAGGCCAAGTATGGCTCCTGAATAGGAGAAAATAGATCCAATAATGGTTTGTTTACGGATAATTCCCAATGTGATTCTCTTTAGCGTGAAGTTTGAATAATCAAAAGTAATAAAACTAAAGAGAAAATTCTTATCCAAAATTGGGACTTCTGTTAAAGATGAAAGTCATGCTGAGATATTTAAGCTTAAAGAACACAAATTTTATACGGCAAAAATATTGAGTAAATTACTCGGGATCTAAAGCTCTATTTCTCATTAAAAATTGTATTTTCGCATGTTGCCATAAATTTACATTCATAATAAAATAATTAGCATGGCTCAAAGCAATAAAGCTTCAAAACGTCGTTTAAGAACTTCATATTTTAGTTCGATAATCAGTATTTCATTGGTTCTGTTTATGTTGGGACTTATGGGTTTACTGGTATTGAATGCTAAGCAGCTATCCAATTACGTGAAAGAAAATATCGGTCTTTCGGTTGTATTAAAGGATAATGTGAAGGAAGTTGAGATTCGTCGTTTGCAAAAAACGCTTGATGCTAGTTCTTTTGTAAAATCAACCAAGTTTATAGATAAGGAAACTGCAGCTAAGGATTTACAAAAGGATTTGGGCGAGGATTTTGTTTCGTTTTTAGGCTATAATCCTTTGTTGGCGACTATTGATGTGAAACTTTATGCGGATTATGCCAATCCCGAGAGTATTGCTAAGATAGAGAAGAACCTTTCGAAACACGAAGAAATTCAGGAGATCTATTATCAGAAATCATTGGTTCATTTGGTTAATGAGAATGTGAAAAAGATTAGTTTAATTCTGCTTGCATTTAGTGGCTTGCTTTTTCTGATATCGGTAACTTTGATTAATAACACCATTCGTTTATCGATATACTCACACCGAATGTTGATTAAAACAATGCAATTGGTTGGGGCGACAAGAGGTTTTATTCGTAAACCATTTATTGGGAGAAGTTTTTGGCATGGCGTCTTGGGAGCTATCATTGCTAATCTGCTTTTAACAGGTGTCATTTATATCTCGCAACGAGAATTGCGCGAAGTTATCACCTTTGAAAATGTAGAAGTTCTGGGTCTATTGTTTATTCTAATCATTCTGATTGGGATTGTAATTACATGGATTTCAACTTTTTTTGCGGTGAATAAATTTTTAAGAATCGATACGAGACATTTATATTAGAATGCCAAGCAGTAGAACAATAATTTTTTAACAAGACTAATATTTATTATTATATAGTCATATGAAACATCCATGACAATGAGATTTTGGCACACCGAGAAATGATTAAAATAGCTCCAAACAGAAGCTGTAAATCATCTCATATCTCATATCTCATATCTTGATACTCATATCTAATTTTAAACATATGAACAAAGACGATAAAAAACTCGAATTTGCTTTGGCAAAAGAAAATTACAAGCTGTTGCTGATTGGTTTTGTTATTATCATCATTGGATTCTTGCTGATGATGGGTGGAGGATCAGAAGATCCAACTGTATTTGACAAAGATATTTTTAGCTTTCGTAGAATTACATTAGCACCTATGGTTGTTCTTTTCGGATTTGCTTTCGAAATTTACGCTATCATGAAACGACCTAAAGAGAAATAGATAAAAAATAGGAAAGTCACATTCCCTAAAACATTAGAAACATTAACAAATATCCGACAGTTTAGACTGCTCGGCTTTTGTATTTTAAAAAGAAGCAATGGATTGGATAGAAGCCCTTATTTTAGGATTAGTACAAGGATTAACAGAATTCTTACCAGTTAGTTCTAGCGGTCATTTAGAAATTGGGAAAGCCCTTTTGGGTGTACAAGCCGAAGATAACTTGAGATTTACTGTTGTTGTTCATGGCGCTACAGTTTTGAGTACACTTTTCGTTTTTCGTAAAGATATATTGGCTTTACTTCAGGGCTTGTTTGAGTTTAAGTGGAACGAGCCAACTCAATATGTAGCTAAAATTGCATTATCAATGCTTCCTATAGCTATAGTTGGGCTTTTCTTTAAAGATCAGGTTGAAGAGATTTTTAATACCGATAAAATCTTGTTTTTAGTTGGCTGTATGCTACTAGTTACAGCGGCCTTATTAGCCTTTACGTTTTACGCTAAACAAAAGGAAAAAGAGATTAGCTTTTGCGATGCTTTTATTATTGGTGTTGCACAAACTTGTGCAGTGCTTCCAGGTATTTCACGTTCAGGTTCGACCATTGCTACAGGTTTACTTCTAGGAAATAAGAAGTCTGAAGTGGCTAAGTTTTCTTTCTTAATGGTACTTGTTCCAATTATTGGGGAAAATATACTAAGTATCTTTAGAACTGATGTCTCTACTGCTGCCAGCATTAATACGTCAATATTAATTGTAGGTTTTATTGCAGCCTTTGCATCAGGATTGCTGGCATGTAGTTGGATGATTAAATTGGTGAAAAAGGGCAAGTTGATTTATTTTGCAATTTATTGTCTGATTATCGGACTGATTGCCATTTTTGCATTCTAAAATAGTGCTAAAAGTAAAATTTAAGGCGAAAGAGTAAAGTTATTTTACCCTTTCACTTATTTACTCATTCATCTTTTTTACAAAACAGACGCATGATTAAATTTGAGGTAGATCAAGATTTTCAAATAGGTTCGTTTATTCTTCTAAACAAACCATATAAGTGGACTTCTTTTGATTTGGTGAATAAAGTAAAATTCAAGCTGAAGCATAAATACGATCTTAAAAAAATTAAGGTTGGACATGCAGGAACGCTTGATCCGTTGGCTACTGGCTTGATGATTGTTTGTACAGGAAAGTACACCAAACGTATCGACACCTATCAGGCTCAGGTTAAAGAGTATATTGCGACGCTAAAATTGGGTTCAAGCACACCATCATTCGATTTGGAAACAGAGGTTAATGAAACCTACCCAACAGAACATATCGATAGAGCCTTAATTGATGAAACCTTAAAAGGATTTTTAGGAGAGATTCGTCAACGACCACCAGCTTATTCTGCTATTAAAATTGATGGTAAAAGAGCATACGAGTACGCTAGAAAAGGGCAAGAAGTTGAGATTAAGGAGAAGATCCTTGTGATTGATGAAATTGAGGTTTTAAGCTTTGAAGCGGATGTTCTGAAAATAAAAGTGGTTTGTAGTAAAGGAACATATATTAGAGCACTGGCTCGCGACATAGGACATAAATTAAATAGTGGTGCTCATCTTATTGCTTTAGAGCGAACTCGAATTGGCGAATTTAAAACAGATCAGGCACTTGAAATAGAAGATTTTGTAAGTTATTTAGATAATTTATAACTATCTTGCAGCCATTTTCGTAAAGTTTTCACTGTTGAGAAAAAGTGCACTTGTATTAACTTGCTGTATGTGAGTTGAAAAGCTTGTGTGGTTGTGTAATGTAATCAAATTAATTCTCATCAGTCCGTATAATTTAGGGTTCTTTTGAACTCATATCTATCATCAAAAATATCTAAAGTCAGCCTTATGAAGTTATCTAAGTTTAAGTTTACTTTACCTCAAGAACTTATTGCTTTACATCCTGCCTACAATCGTGACGAATCTCGATTGATGGTACTTCACAAAGATACCGGAGAGATTGAGCACCGTATTTTTAAAGATGTTATCGAATATTTCGATAATGAAGATGTTATGGTATTTAATAATACCAAGGTTTTTCCTGCCCGTTTATATGGAAATAAAGAAAAGACAGGTGCTGAGATTGAAGTATTCTTATTGCGAGAGTTAAATCGTGAGCAAAGACTATGGGATGTTTTAGTTGACCCTGCACGTAAAATACGTATTGGAAACAAATTATATTTTGGCGATGACGATTTGTTAGTTGCTGAAGTAATTGATAATACGACATCGAGAGGTAGAACACTTCGCTTCTTATTTGATGGTCCTTACGAAGAGTTTAAACAAGCTTTATATAATTTAGGAGAAACACCACTTCCTAAGTTTATCAATCGTGAGGTTGAAGCTGAAGATGCTGAGCGTTTTCAAACAATTTTTGCTAAGCACGAAGGAGCTGTTGCAGCACCAACTGCAGGTATGCACTTCAGTCGTGAGTTAATGAAGCGTCTTGAGATTAAAGGAGTTGATTTTGCTGAAGTTACACTTCACGTAGGTTTAGGTAATTTTAGAGATGTTGATGTTGAAGATTTGACTAAGCACAGAATGGATTCTGAACAGATCTTTATCGAAGATGAAGCTGTGGAAGTTGTGAACAAAGCTAAAAAAGGAAAGCATAAAGTCTGTGCTGTAGGAACCACTACTGTTCGTACACTTGAGAGTTCTGTTTCAACAATGGGTACACTAAAACCTTTTGAAGGGTGGACGAATAAATTTTTATTCCCTCCTCATGAGTTCAGAATTCCAGATGCAATGATTTCTAATTTCCACTTACCATATTCTACTTTAATGATGATGGTAGCTGCTTTTGGTGGTTACGATAAAATAATGGAATGTTACGAGATTGCAATCAAAGAAAAATACCGTTTCGGAACTTATGGTGATGCTATTTTAATTATCTGATAAGTTTTATCAGAAGCCAGAATATTTTTTTAGAGCCACTTCTTTTATATAGGAGTGGCTCTTTTGTTTGTTAAGATTTTAAAAAGGAGGCTTAATGCGTTTAATTTTTTTTTACTTTAGTGCACTTGAAAAATTAGATGTTAGTTTTTGAGATCTCAGACATGAGATAATTTCAAAAAGATGAGTTCGTTTCTGAAAGGTGGAATTTTTCTCTCAAATCTAAAATCTCAAATCTATACTTAAATTATGTACACTTTTAACGAACTTCAAACTCAAATCGAAAAAAGAATTGATGCTTTGGAGTTTTCTGCTCCTCCTGAAGGGCTTTTCGAGCCAATGAAATACATTCTTTCTATTGGTGGTAAGCGACTACGTCCTATTCTAGTTTTAATGGCTGCCAATCTTTTTAAGAGCAATCTTGAGAAAGTTTATTTGCCAGCAATTGGGATTGAGATTTTCCATAATTTCACTCTTTTACATGATGATGTTATGGATAATGCTCCAATCAGAAGAAATATGTCTACAGTTCACGAAAAATGGAATTCAAACGTAGCTATTCTTTCAGGTGATGCCATGTCAATTAAAGCCTATCAGTTTATTGTCAGTTGTGAGAATCAATATTTAAGTTCAGTGCTTAATGTTTTTAATCAGACTGCACTTGAGGTATGTGAAGGACAACAGTTCGATATGGAGTTTGAAAACAGAACTGATGTACGTGTAGAGGAATACCTTAATATGATCCGTCTTAAAACGGCTGTTCTTTTAGGAGGCAGTCTTAAAATGGGTGCTATTATGGGCGATGCTGATGAAAAAGATGCAGATGCTCTATATCAATTTGGATTAAACTTAGGAATGGCTTTCCAGCTACAGGATGATATGCTTGATACATTTGGTAACGAAGCAGTATTCGGGAAGAAAATTGGTGGTGATATTCTTTGTAATAAGAAGACGTTCTTACTAATTAAAGCTCAGGAATTGGCTCAAGGAGATGCGAAAACAGAACTTGAACAATGGATAAGTGGAGAAGATTTTAATATTGAAGAAAAAATTGCTGCTGTTAGAAAGATTTATGAGGACTTAAATGTTCGAGATTTAGCCGATCTTGAGATTGATAGATATTTTAATTTATGCCAAGATTATTTAGCATCAGTGACAGTTGATGACAAGAAAAAAGAAGACTTAAGTTTGCTCGTAAAGCGATTAATAAATCGTTCCGTTTAAGATGATTAAAAATATAAGATAAATTCATCCTTTTTAAGGAAAAATGCTAAATTTGTCATCACACGATAATGAATGTTCCAATAAAATAAATGCAATGTCACAAAATATTGGCAAAATAGTTCAAGTAATCGGTCCTGTAATCGATGTTAGCTTCGAAAAGGAAGGCACTGATCTTCCTGACATTTACGACTCATTAGAGGTCGTAATTGAAAATGGTAAAAATTTAATTGTTGAGTGTCAACAGCACATTGGTGAAAATACCATTCGTGCTATTGCAATGGACTCGACCGATGGTTTGAGAAGAGGAATGGATGTTATTGCAACAGGCTCTCCTATTGTTATGCCAGCAGGTGATAAGATAAAAGGACGTCTTTTGAATGTGGTGGGTGAAACCATTGATGGTATTGGACAAGTAGATAAAGAAGGCGGCTATACAATTCATAGAACACCACCAAAATTCGACGAATTGAAGACTGAATCAGAGGTTTTCTTTACAGGAATTAAAGTGATCGACCTTATTGAACCTTATGCAAAAGGTGGTAAGATTGGTTTGTTCGGTGGTGCTGGTGTAGGTAAAACAGTATTGATTCAGGAGCTTATTAATAATATTGCGATTGGTCAAGATGGTTTATCTGTATTTGCCGGTGTAGGTGAGCGTACTCGTGAGGGTAATGATTTACTTCGAGAAATGATCGAATCAAAAGTTATTCGCTATGGCGATGAGTTTGAGAAAGACATGGAAAAAGGCGGTTGGGATTTATCTAAAGTTGATAAAAAAGCTTTAGATGAATCACAAGTATCTCTGGTTTTTGGTCAGATGAATGAGCCTCCTGGGGCACGTGCTCGTGTAGCTCTTTCTGGACTGACAGTTGCAGAGAGTTTACGCGATGGTGATGAAAAATCAGGCGGACGTGATATTCTGTTTTTCGTAGATAATATTTTCCGTTTTACGCAAGCAGGTTCTGAGGTATCAGCACTATTAGGTCGTATGCCTTCTGCTGTAGGTTACCAGCCAACTCTTTCAACAGAGATGGGTATTATGCAAGAGCGTATTACTTCGACTAAGCGTGGTTCTATTACATCGGTACAAGCGGTATATGTACCAGCCGATGACTTGACAGACCCTGCTCCAGCAACAACTTTTGCTCACTTGGATGCAACAACAGTATTGAACCGAAAGATTGCTGAACTAGGAATTTACCCTGCGGTAGATCCACTAGACTCAACTTCTCGTATTCTTACTCGCGATGTAGTTGGTGATGCTCATTACGATTGTGCGACTAATGTAAAAGAGTTGCTTCAACGTTATAAGGAACTTCAGGATATTATTGCAATTCTTGGTATGGAAGAGCTTTCAGATGAAGATAAGTTAGTTGTGCACCGCGCACGTCGTGTTCAACGTTTTTTATCTCAACCTTTCCACGTTGCCGAGCAGTTTACTGGTCTTAAAGGATGTTTGGTGCCAATTGAGGAAACAATTAAAGGTTTCAACATGATTATGAATGGTGAAGTTGATAAGTATCCTGAAGCAGCATTTAACCTTGTAGGTAATATTGAGGAAGCTATTGAAAAAGGAGAAAAGTTATTAGCAGAAGCTGAGGCTTAATATAAAGGTGTTTTAAGTGCTTATAGAAATTAGCACTTGTAACTTTAAATTGATAAGAATGCTTTTAGAAATTGTAACTCCTGAGAAAAAAATGTTTTCGGGTGAAGTCGATCTAATTCAATTACCAGGAATTAGTGGTTCTTTTGAGATACTAAAGAATCACGCTCCAATAATCTCAACTCTTGATCGTGGTGTTATTAAAATTAAGACCGTTGAAGGGAAAGAACAATTGTTCGAAGTTGATGGAGGTGTAGTTGAATGTAAAAAGAATATCGTAACGGTTTTGGCTGATTAAGCTAATAAGTTTCAAAATATTTTAAAGGCTTGTCGTTTTTCGGCAAGCCTTTTTCTTTGGTAGTTTTTTGATATGAATTACTGATTTGGATTAACTATATTTATATAAAGATTATCGATTTGAAATATAAGTTAGTCTGAGCTAAATTTGTTTTATCGAGATTTTCAGATCCATATATCATTTTATGAGAAGCACTGAGAATTCGAAATCAAAAAAAAACAAAATCCAAACAATAAACATCTACTAAAACACAATCCTATGCCAAACTTAAGTACAAACTATTTAGGACTAGAATTAAAGAACCCAATTATTGTAGCAAGTTCAGGACTGACTGATTCTGTTGAGAAAATAAAAGAGCTTGAAGCCAACGGAGCTGCGGCAGTTGTTCTTAAATCAATCTTCGAGGAAGAAATTATAATGGAAATGGATGAGCAAATGTTGAATATGACAAGTCGCCCATATATTTATCCTGAGACATTCGACTATATGAGCGATGAGCCTGAAGAGGATCTGGTTCGAAAGTATTTACGATTAATAAAAGAAGCTAAGGCAGCTGTATCTATTCCAATCATTGCAAGTATTAATTGTGTCAGTTCACAAAAATGGACCTACTTAGCTACGGAAATTGAAAAGGCTGGAGCAGATGCTCTAGAAATTAACTTTTTTGTATTACCAACCGATTTGAATCGATCAGTTGATGAGAACGAGAATATCTATTATGAGGTATTAAAAGAGGTTAAGAAGAAAGTTGCCTTACCCGTTTCCTTAAAGATAAGCCCATATCATTCAAATTTAGCTCATATGGTTAAGAAACTTGATGATTCAGGAGCAGATGGAGTTGTCATGTTTAATCGTTTTTATAGCCCAGATATCGATATCAATAATTTAACATTGAATACAGGACAGGTTTTATCTGGAGCTTATGATTTTAAAAATACATTGAGATGGGTAGGTATCCTTCGTGATAGAGTTAAGTGTTCTATTGCTGCTACAACCGGAATTCACTCTTCAGAAAGTATTATTAAGCAACTTTTAGCTGGTGCTGATGCCGTACAATTGGCTTCTATTATCTATAAGGAAGGTCCTGGATATATTGATACGCTAACCAAAGAGATTTATTCTTGGATGGAAAAGCAAGGCTTTGAAAATATAAGTGATTTCCAAGGTAAATTAAGTCAGGATAAATCAAATGATCCAGCTGCCTTTGAAAGAGTTCAGTTTATGAAGCACTTCAGAAACTTTGTAATGTAATCTTGTAAAGAAATATTTTAAGCCGAGTCAATTTAAATTGATTCGGCTTTTTTCTTTATTGATGACTTGAATCTAAATGATGAAAATTAGCAGCATGATAGATTACTATGAATCTACTATGCTGCTGATAAGTGATTGTGTATATTTTATATACTAAACGCGCCAAATTAAAATTTGAATAGAAACCCCCCACACACTACTATTAAAAGAATAAGAGTGATTAAAAAAGACCAGCTAGAAAGGTTTTTAAATGCAAACTTATTATAATATGCAGATATCCCTGAAAATATTAGAAGAATTGGTATGATTAGACAAAGTGGAATGGTTAATAATTCTGTTAACACACCAAATATGATATTATCATAATGGAGTGCAGAGTAATTTAGATATGAGAAACTGAAAAAAAGCATACACAACATGCTTAATATAAAGATTACTATATCACTTTTTGTTTTATTCATAGTGTTAATTACATTAAAAATGATTAGAAGATAAAAATGTCACTTATTACGTCATCCTTTTTCTTGTATATATCATCTTCATTTAATTCGATAGGTTCAAGAGTTTCAACCTGTTCATCCTCGACACATCGTGGTCCGCAATGCCAGTAGCCACAATTTGTACATCTCATATCATGAATTAAACAAAACACATGTCTAAAGCGACAACGACCTTCATAATTTCCACAACAACCCCAGTCGCTACCATTGGTTCCCCACCAACCTTTAGTTCTGCTAGCATCCTCTATATCTAGAAGCTCAACTTTATCTATTAGATCTTGAAGTGTTATTATTTCTTCGTCAAAACATCCTAAAACATAAAGAGCTATTTGATTTTCTGCCTCTGATAAAGAAAATTGTTTGGTTTCTATAAACGAAATTAAATTATTTACATTTATCCCAATATCTTCATTAAATATAAAAGATGAATTTTCCGTTTTAAAGTCTTGAGATATGGTTGACAAGAAAGGAGATTTGCTTTTCGTTTTATTTAAATCATATGTTATTCTTCGTTTAGTTGTTTTCAATAATGAATAAAACATAACCAAGCCCTGGTTTTCCATCTTATTAAGCTCAACTTTAGGCATTGAATTGAATTTTGAATTAATCATTGTTAAAATTAAAGATGATAATTCATCAATTGTTTGTGAAGAATATTCTTGGGAAAGCTTTATTGCACGATCTGTTATAATATCGGCGATAAGATTTTCATCTGATATATTTATTTTCAGCGATTCATTAAAAGAAAGCAAATCTGATGAATTTTTAATACTTAACGTAATGTCAAGTATGTTATCAACAATGCTTGCATCATATGAAACTTGGTTGTTTTGATAATTGTAATCTATTCTTAAAGTGAATCACAACAAGAGCTGAATCCTATGAGTAAAGAGATTAATATACATGTTAAATAGTTTATTTTTGTTTTCATATTAAAAAAAAGATTAAGATTTCTGTTCATACTATTTTATTTTTGTTCACAGCAATATCTTTGCAGTATTTTATATATGGCATATGTGCTTTTATCAAGAAAGCATTTATGCTGTATTTTTGATATAATATTTTACTTTCTTAAAAAATCTCTTTGAATCCTAGTAATATCTTTTGAATCTCAAAGAGATTATAGTATCTCATTCAACACCTCCTATCTTATAAAATAGTTTTTTAATGAAAATCAACTTATTAGTTTATCAATACTTTAATACTAGAACAGTAAGATTTAAAAAAGGGGTGACAAAGAGTTTAATTATTTTTGTTTATATGCTTATGAGTCTGATAAATACTGGCAGATTTCTACTTTGAGCTGGTTTGCTGATACGTTTTTTTTGTTGGAATATTTGTGAAAAAGGATTTTGTTTAGGATTATTATTCTAGATTCAATAATTTGAGATTGTAATGTTTTTAGTGTAGAGAATTAGATGTTTTTTCTACTGACAGGATATTCAGTTAATTTATAATTGAGGTTAATTTCTGTTAAAAAATGTAATAAGCTTATTATCTACGGTTTTGTAATTATATCTTTAAACATCACTAAAAGAAAACTAGCCTTGAAATCGATTTATTTTACCCTCATATTCTTAAGCAGTTTCGTACTGTTTCCTATTGTTTCAGATGCTCAAACCTCTGATGAAGAAGAAAGTTTTACTCTGTCGGGAAAAGTTATTGATGCTGCTACACTAGAAGGCATTCCTTTCTCACATATTAAGATTGATGATACTTACTGGGGTGTTATTTGTGATAGTCTAGGTTTCTTTAAAATCGCAATAAAGCCGAATCAAAATTTGAAAGTGTCTTCTTTAAGTTACGCTGAGATATTGGTTCCTATAACCAGTGAAGTTACTGATGGAGCAGCATTTCAAGAGATATCTCTCGATAGAATGAGTTATATGCTTGAAGAAGTGGATATCTATTCTTTAGGAACTTGGGAGCAGTTCAAAGAGAATTTTGTGAAAATGGAATTACCAGATGATTCGAATATTGCTGGAGGATGGGATTTTGGTAATATGAAGCAACATATGCAAGCTGCACTTGCAATGGATAGAACAGGTGCAGGTATCTCAATAAACAGAAAGTTCAAGGACAGAAAGCAGAGAGAACATGTTGCTAAGTTAAAATCAAGAGAGTTTAAAGTTGATATCCTAAAAAGTAAATTCAATAAGCAATTGGTCGAAGATATTACACGAGAGAAAGGAGAAAGACTTGAAGCACTTATGGTGTATATTACGGAAAGAGAATATTTCACATTTCAAACTCGTGATATGTATATTCAGCAAAGAATAAAAGCTTGCTATGATACTTTTGTTTTGGAGTATGTTGAAGGTGAATATGAATATGCCTTAGATGATACGACTAAAACACTTCGAAATCATTTACGAAAATAATTAAGCTACAATAGAGGGGTGAAAATCCTAGCTAAAGATTCCTTTATTTTTTGCCCTTTAGGGCGCTTTTGCCATGTTTCTAAATCAATCTTATCACTCTGTTCGAGATCTTCAAGAAATCGCTCTCTAAGCTCCATAGTAACCGTTTCGTCGTATACAAGTGCATTCACTTCGAAGTTCTGTTCAAAACTTCTTATATCCATATTGGCGGTACCAACTGTTGATATCACACCATCCACCATCATTATTTTACTATGGTTGAATCCTTTCTTATAGAAATAGATTTTAACACCAGCTTCTAATAACTCTCCTATGTAAGATAGAGTGCCATAAAATGTCATTGCTGAATCTGATTTTTTTGGAATTAATACTCTTACATCAATTCCACTCATAGCTGCTGTTTTTAGTGCCATTAGAATGCTTCCATTTGGCATAAAGTAAGGCGAAGAGATGTATACGTTTTGTTTAGCAGATGCAATCGCCGAGAAATATGCTTGTAAAATACTAGCCCAATCTGAATCGGCTCCAGAGGATACAATTTGTAATAGGCATCGTTCTTTAACCTTGAAATTTGGGCGGTATTTTTCATCAAGCAGAACTTCTTGTCGAACAAAATACCAGTCAATTAAAAAAACAATTTGTAAACTACTGGCAGCTTCACCATCAATTTTAAGATGAGTGTCTCGCCAAATTCCAATGCTAGGAATGCCATTTTTATATCGATCAGCAAAGTTTAGACCACCTACAAACGCAGTCTTTCCATCGATAATAATGATTTTTCTATGATTACGATAATTGATCCGACTTGTTAAAACTGGAAATCGAACTGGAAGAAAGGCATGTATCTTTACACCAACTTTTCTAAGGCTATCTATATAATCTTGACTTAGCTTCCAACTTCCAACACCATCGTATATAATTCTGATTTCAACACCAGCAATAGCACGTTCTAGTAGAATTTCGTGGAGTTCACTTGCGAGTTCTCCATCTTCAATTATGTAATATTCTAAATGGATGTGTTCCTTAGCTTTACGAAGAGACTTGTAAATCTCGGTAAATGTTTCTTCGCCATCGTTAAGAATCTTCACTCGATTTTGCCCCGTAAGTAGTGCCTTAGAGTTATTTAGGAGGAGTGTCATCACATTCTTTTTTTCGTGAATTCGCTCATTTTTAAGGAATTTACTTTCTTCAAGATTACCTTTCTGATCTTGACTTAAAATCTGTAACCATTTAAGGTCTCCAAGTCCTTTTAAACTGAACATTTTTTGTTTTCTATAGCTCTGTCCGAAAACGAGGTAAGATATTAAACCTATAACGGGTAAAAGAATAAGAACTAAGATCCAAGATATGGTTTTTTGTGGGCTTCGATTTTCAAGAATAACGACAATAAGTGTAAATACGATAGTTAAGGTGTAAATTACTCCAACTAATCCGAATAGATAAAGCCATATGTCATTCCAATTGAAAACCATAAGTCTAATTTAAGCTAAAAATATTAGCTAAATGTATAGAGAGAAGATTTGTATATTTGCTTAAAATTCCATCGAAATGAATTCAGATCAAACAATAAAATCGATTCAATACCTTTTTAAGGAGGAGCTTAAGATGATTTATCCTCAAAGAGAAATTGAAAGTATTATATACATTCTTCTCGAACATCTACTAAATTACTCAAAAATTGAGATTCAATTGAATAAGAATGAGAAAATTGAACAAAATATTTTTGATCAGATTACTTCAGCCCTGCGAGATTTAAAGAATTCAGTTCCAATTCAATATATAATTGGTGAGACAGAATTCTACGATTTGACTTTTAAGGTGAATAAACATACTTTAATTCCTCGACAAGAAACAGAGGAATTGGTTCACCTTATAATAAATGAAAATAAAATAGCTGCCCCTCGTGTTCTAGATGTTGGGACGGGAAGTGGTTGTATTCCAATAGTGTTGGCTCACAATATTGCAGGTGCGAATGTTAGTTCTGTAGATGTTTCAGAAGGGGCAATCGTAATAGCAAAAGAGAATGCGACTCTTAATAAAGTTGCAATTGATTTTCATCTTCGTGATTTTTTAAAATGGGATGAGTATTCGTGGGAGATGGGATATGATATCATTGTGAGTAATCCACCATATGTAAAAGAGTCGGAAAAAGAGTTGATGGAAAAGAATGTGCTCACTTACGAACCTCATACGGCTCTTTTTGTTGATGATAATGATCCTCTTATTTTCTATAGGCGAATAACTGAATTTGCTAAAGTACATCTGAAAAAAGGTGGGAAGTTGTATTTTGAAATAAATGAAGCATTGGGTCAAGAGATGATTGAATTGCAAAAATCACTTGGATTTTCTTCAGTTCGATTGATGAAAGATTTGAATGGTCGAGATCGAATGACTTCGGCAGAATTGTAACTGATAAAGTAACTTCTAGTATGTATTCAGAAGAAAAAAAAGCGAAAGAGATTAGTTATTCTTCGGCACTATCGAAGATGCAATTTATGTGTAGCCGACAGGAAAGATGTTGTTCGGATATTAGAAAGAAAATCGAAAATTGGTCATTATCTTACGATGATCAAGACAAAATTATTCAATCTTTAATTGATGATAAATTTATCGATGAAAAACGATATACAGGTTTTTACGTTCGTGATAAATATAAGTTCAATAGATGGGGACGTATTAAAATATCACATCATCTAAAACAAAAACAAATTCCTGAGTCCATTATAATGGAGGCTTTTGATAGTATTTCGGAAGAAATATATGAGGCGAACTTAGAAGATATTTTGAATTCGAAATTGAGAAGTACACGTGAAGATGATTCATATAAGTTGAAGGCAAAATTATACCGTTTTGCACAATCAAGAGGTTTTGAATCGAATTTGATATTGAGATGTATTGAGAAGATATTACATAAAAATTAATAATCGCTTAGTAAAATGGCATGTTTCTTGCTAAGAAATTTCTACCTTTAAATTTCATCCAAATTAAAACCTATGAATAAATTTTTACGCCAACTTTTCACCTTGATTTTAGTCATACTCATTTTTTCAAGTTTGAGTTTTGCAGGTCGTCGTCCTCCAAAGTGGGTTAAGAATAGACCTGTTTCTTCCGAATACTATATTGGAATATCGGTAGTGAAAAAAGGGGTGGAGAATTACATGCAATTGGCTAAAAATAAAGCACTGCAAGATTTAGCTTCTCAAATTTCAATTAAGATTTCATCAAATTCGGTTTTGCATCAGTTTGAAGACAATACGGGTTTTAAAGAAGAATTTGAATCTCAAGTTAAAACATCCTTAGTTCAAGAACTGGAAGGATACGAGTTGGTAGCTTCCTGGAATAACAAAAGAGGTAAAGAGTATTGGGAGTATTACCGTTTATCGAAGAAACAATACGCTTTATTGCAACGATTGAAGTTAAATAAAGCTAAGAAGCTAGCTCAAAGTTATTTTGAAGAAGCAAAGGAATATGAATCTAAATTAGATATCGTTCAAGCTTTAAGTTATTATTCTAAATCTATAGTCGCTTTAAAGGAGCATTTAGATCAAGACTTATCAGTAATGACTTTTGAAGGTTCAGTGAATTTGGGAACTGAGATTTATAAAAGAATTCAGGATATTTACTCTAATACTAAGTTCGTTCCGGTTAATAAATACATTAAGGTTGAGATATCAACTTCTGTTAAGGATCCATTTTTAGTAAAAGCTAATTGGGTATCGGGCGAGGGAGAAAAGGAATTGGTGAATTTGCCACTAACTTTCGATTTTATAACTGGTGGAGGCATATTAAATAAACATGTAAATACTGATGAGTTTGGTTATGCTTCATCTCAATTAACTCGAGTAACTTCAAAACAAAAACTTCAGAAAGTTGAGGCTGCTTTAGATTTATCATCCATACTGAAACAGGATGATAAGGATTATGAACTTTTAAGAATGTTCTTAACTCCAGATTTAGTGCCAAAATGTTCTATTATTTTAAATATTGAGCGCTTGAAGGCTTACATGCTTTTTAGTGAGAAAATTTTTGGTGAGGATTCACGACGTTCTATTCTTAAGAATGCAATTAAAAAAGAATTGTCAGAGAATTTTTTCTCATTTACCGAGGATAAGGATAGCGCCAATGTGATTCTTGATGTGAAAACGAATGTTACAAAGGGTGAAATAAAAGAAGGACGAAATTATAAAGTTCATATCGTTTACTTAGATTGTTTTTTCTCATTAACTGATGTTAAATCAGGTTTTGAGATTTTTAACGATGCAATTTATGAAGTGAAAGGTATGAAACCAGTAAGCTATGATTATGCTGTAAGGGAAGCATATGAACAAGCAGTTGAAGAAATTCATATCAGGATTATTCCAAAATTGAATCAACTTGATTTATAATATAGATTTGAAAATAAATAATAGTATAATCATTCAGTTTTAAAATCGGTATACATATTATTGTATTTAAAACTGGAAAATAAATTGAAAACTATGAAACTAAAACAAGTATTTGTCCTAGGATTAGGAATGATAATGACTGCAGGATTAAGTTCATGTGGTTCTAGTGAAAAAGTAGTATCTGCGAAAGCTCAAGGAGAAGAGTTATTAGAAGTTTATTGTACTGGGAGTGAATATCAAAGTGATAAAAAGTACTTTAGAGCATCGGCAATTGGTGAAAGTTTAGATCAGATGGTTTCTAAGAAGAAAGCTGGAACAAATGCACGTGCCGAACTAGCATCTTTAGTTGCATCTACAATTAAAGGAACTATTGATAATTATATCAACTCTACCGAATTAAATAATGTTGAGCAAGTAGAGGAACGTTTCGAAGGTTTAACTCGCGAGGTGATCAATCAGCAGCTTAATAATATTAAAGTGATTTGTGAGAAGCAAACCCGTACTGCTCAAAACAAATATAAGACTTATATGGCTCTTGAAATGAGTGCTGAGGATTTAGAAAAAGCTATCGATCAGAAATTATCTCAAGATGAGAAATTGAAAGTTGATTACGACTATAATAAGTTTAAAGAAACTTACGATGCGGAAATGCAGAAACTAGAAACTAAACAAAGAGGTTTCTAATTGATTATTTCTAATAATACAAAAAGAGCGCTTATCCATACGGTTAAGCGCTCTTTTTATATCCAGTCTAAACTTTTAGAGCATACTTACGAGCTGCACACAAACGATTAAAAAGACCATTGCAATAGGATAAACAGTTGCGTATGCAATAGCCTGCGCATTAGAGTCTGTCATGCCATCAACGGCAGCTAAGCCTGGTGTACTTGTCATACTTCCTGTTAGGGCTCCTAATAAGTTAAGAAGATTCATTTTTAGCCAGTAATGACCGATAAGAGTTGTTAATAGCATCGGTACAAGTGCGATTACTATACCTATCCCGAAAAGGAGCATTCCTGATTCCTGAAAAGTTTCTACAAGTTTAGAGCCTGCGCTAGTACCAACTACAGCTAAAAACATGAGTAAACCTAACTGACGAAGCAACTGGTTGGCTGTGCCTGACATGGTCCATAAGATAGGTCCTGTTTTTCCAATTCTACTAAGGATTAAGGCAACCATTAAGACACCACCTGTTAATCCTAATGAGAATGTGAAATCATCTGAAAAGGAGATTTTAAGTTTTCCAACTAAAACACCTAAGACAATTCCCGTCGCAATAGGGAAGAAGTCGGTATCTGATAGTTTTTTTACATCGTTGCCAAAGAG
>JADGEF010000167.1 GCA_016744515.1 Marinifilaceae bacterium
AATAATTTTCGGACTGAAAGCCTATCGTAGTTCTTTAAGATAGGAAAACTATAAACGATTATCCATATAGATAAAATCAACAATGTCCAGATTGCAAACTGAGAGCTAATTACATCGTACATTGGAAGAAGTAGAGCAACCATTACCGTTGCTATCATCCATATAAATGTGATAAAGTGAATCTGCTTAATAGAGAATACATCGGTCAAAACCTTAAAACCTCCTCGTTTATAATCTTCGCCATAGAGCAATAGTAAGAGCCAAAAATGAGGTATTTGCCCAATAAAAAAGAAAAAAGCCAAAGCCAATATTGAAGGAGCAAAAACATCGCCACCGGCAGCAACATAGCCAATTAATGGCGGAAAAGCTCCACTTAAAGCACCGGGTACAACCGCAAAAGCTGAAATTTGTTTTAAGGGTGTATAAAGAAGATTATACCACAAAATAGAAAAAAGAGCAATATAGAAACTCAACAGATTTCCTCCCCAAATAAGCAAGCCACAGCCAACTACTAGGAACAGAATACTCCAAACGAGTGCTTCCTTCTTAGATAATTTACCAGAAGGAATTGGCCGGAACATTGTTCTATTCATCAAGGCATCTTTTTTATGCTCTTGTATATGATTAATGGCAGATGCACCAGCAACAATCAATAGAATCCCAAAAATAACTACAGCCATATCCAAAGAGAAATCCGTCGATTGCAATAAGTAGCCCGTGAAACAAGAAACTGCAATTGGAATAGCAATCCTTATTTTTCCCAACTCTAGTAGGCTCTTAATTTTTGAACTATCTGGCATAGGTTGTTATTTAGGTTTCAACTTTATAAATAATCCTCCAATACTTTAGAATAGGATAAGAATTAAATCTTAATCATTAAAAAAATGAATATGACTCTTACTAAAAATATGAAATTATTCTGTTGATACTTATAGTGGCAAGGTTTTTTTCACAAGGATACACTTATTTAGATTAGCGTAGAATTAATGCAAATAAGTTGAAATTCAGATTATATAATGTTTACGAAAGGATATTGCTTTTAAAATATTAGGTTAAATCGTCGCTTATTCAAATAAGATTCTCAACGACTGATGCCAACATCTAAATTCTTTCATACGAACAATTCCCTTTAGTCTGCCTCATTATACCTACAGAATAATTCAAATATTATTTTTAACTAAGCACCTACCCATGCAACAATTACAATTCAGCTCCTCAACTCAACAATTGAGAAAGTATTCTTTTTTAATGATCCCTGCGAAAGGCAATTTTGTAAGTGTTAATTATCAATACTTATATCTCATGTTACGAACCACTTTAGTATTTTTCTTTCTGCTTACAACACAATTTCTATCTGCCCAAAACCATATAAATGGCAAAGTTTGCGACAAAAAAGGAAATTCAATTCCTGGAGCTAATGTTTATATCAACAATACATACGATGGTGCTTCTACCAACAAAAATGGCGAGTTCAAATTCTCGACTCAAACCAACGGCGAGCAAAGCCTTATCATTTCTTGTATAGGATACATGAATGTTAGTTTAAAAAAGGAGGTTAGCGAAATGAAAAACTTAAGCATCGTTCTAAAAGAATCGGTTAACACTTTAGATGCGGTTGTGATAACAGCAGGAAGCTTTAGTGCTGGCGATAATAGTAAAATTACAGCCCTAAAACCTCTAGATGTTCTAACTACAGCTGGTGCAGCGGGTAACTATATTGCAGCATTTCAATCATTACCTGGTACCTCTACTGTTGCCGAAAGTGGCGAATTATTCATTCGCGGTGGCAACGGAAGCGAATCGCAAACCTTTATCGATGGGATGCGTGTATTTAAGCCTTACACGTCTACAGCCAACAATATGCCTTCAAGAGGACGATATTCTGCTACACTTTTTAAAGGAATGACTTTTAGTACGGGAGGCTATTCTGCAGAATACGGACAAGCTCTTTCGGGAATTCTTCTCTTGAACACAAAAGACAAGCCTGCTGAAGAAAGTACCGACATTTCCATAATGAGTGTGGGAGCTTCATTGGGGAAAGTCATGAAAAAGAATAAGGATGCTTTAAGCCTAAACGTTTCCTATATAAATCTAGCTCCTTATAACGGCATGAGTTCATCAAAAGATGAATGGAAAAAATCACCTGAGTCGATATCTGGTGAAAGCGTTTATCGCCATCAATTTAAAAAGGGACTGTTCAAATTCTATTCTGGTTTTGGCTATACAAACTATCATGTTTTGCAGAAAACAATAAACTATCCAGAAAAACTAAGCTTCGAGACACAAGAAAAAGATCTTTATCTGAACACGTCTTACAAAGGATCAATCAACGACAAATGGATCATTAATACGGGCATCAGTTATGGTTTCAATCACAATAAAAATCAAATTAATGAGAAAATCATAACAGATAAAGAACAAAATGGGCATCTCAAATTCAAATTAAAACATCTCGCTTCAGAACAATTCAAAATAAGTATTGGTGCTGATTATTTCTTTACTGATATCACACAAAAAGTTGACTTGTCAGATCCTATCTGGAAAAAAAAATCTCTCTTAAAGAATCAATTGGCAGCATTGTATACAGAAACAAATATCTTTTTTTCGAAAAACACAGTTGTTAATCTAGGAGCAAGAGGTGAATATTCCGATTATAACAACTCCATTCATTTTGCTCCGAGAGTTTCTATTGCTCAAAAGACAAGTCAATACGGACAAGTCTCTTTTGCATGGGGTGAATTCTATCAGCTAGCAGCCAGCAAACATTTGTTAAAAAATCAAGATCTTAAGGAAGAAAAGAGTCAGCAGTTTCTTTTAAATTACCAATACAATCCCGAAAAACGTCTGCTAAGAGCCGAATTGTTCTACAAGAAATATTCGGATCTGATTAAATATGATCTAAGTGACAATTGGAACTACAGAAATTACACAAACCGAGGATATGGCTATGCTAAAGGTCTAGATGTGTTATGGAAAGATGATAAAAGTATTCGCAATTTTAAATATTGGATTTCGTATTCTTATCTCGACACTGAACGAGATTATCAAAACTTCCCTGAAAAGGCAAGGGTTAATTTTTCGAACAAACACAACCTTTCAATTGTAGGAAAATACTGGATTCCATCATTGAAATCGCAGGTAGGTATGAGTTATAAGTTTGCAAGTGGACGACCTTACAATAACCCCAACGAATCTGGTTTCATGAAACAGGAAACTAAAAACTACACCAATTTAAGTCTTAACTGGTCTTGGCTAATTTCTCAACAAACAATTTTTTATTGCTCTGCAACGAATATTCTAAGTCAGAATAATATTTTCTCTTACGATTATAGCAGCCAAGCTAATGTAAACGGAAAATATAATAGAGAAGCGATTCGTCCCAACAGCAAACACTTCTTTTTTGCTGGTCTGTTCATCACTATCAGCAGCAACAAAAAGAAGAATCAATTGGACAACTTGTAAAGTCAAAATCCCCGCATAGGAATAAGAAAATTGATGCAGGTAGAATTTAATACAGTTCAGTAGTATAAATCGACAGTTGGGTTAATCTCTTTTTGAACTCCATTTTGCATTCAACAATTTTACTCTCACAAACTAAAAAAAGAATATAATGAAAAAAATTACGCTACTAATACTGCTTATTACAAGCCAAATATTAATGTGCTCAGCACAAAACAAGTATGAAAAAGGAATGAGTGAGGCGCTGCAATTGTGGGGCAATAATAAACCCATGGAGGCTATTGCTCTATTTGAACGCATTGCTGCTAACGAGAACGACAATTGGCTTCCCAATTACTATATCGGATTAATATCTGCAACTGAAGTTCTTTCTGGCAGAGTAAAAGAGCGAGCCTCAAGCTTACTTGATAAAGCACAGATAAATCTTGATAAAGCAAAAAAAATATCAAGTAACAACTCAGAACTTCTCTGCTTGCAAGCACGAATTAATACGGCTTGGGTTACTTTAGATCCGATGAATAATGGACAAAAATTATCGGCAACCATCATAGCAGATTATCGTAAAGCAATACTATTAAACGAAAACAACCCACGTCCATTATATCTATTAGCCGAATATCAAATTCATATGTGCAAATGGTTCGGGAACGATACAAAACCCTTTTATGAGATGATCAAAACATCATTAAAAAAGTTTGATAACTTTAAAGCTCCTTCAGTCTTTTATCCTAATTGGGGAAAAGAAAGAGCAAGTTTATTACTTAAAGCACAAGATGAAAACTAGCGAGTTAAAAATTAAATTAAAAAAAGATCTAAAGTTGTCATTACGATTGACTCTCATATCAATCGTGATAACACTCCTATTCATGATCAACAAACTAAATTGGCATGTTTTCTATTCTGCGATAATTATTTCAAGCATGTATTGTTTCGGTCTAGCTATGGGCTCTAGTATTATTTCAACATTGTTAGATTGGAAATTTAATTGGCAAGCACAGGGGAAAAAACGTCTTGTATGGGGAATTATTATCACTGTTATTTATGTTGTAACAGTTATTCTACTTATTGATTATTATTTGTTAGTAAAACTTCAAAATCTTCCTTACGAGCAATTTTTTAAAGGTCGTTATTTGTGGATGCACCTTTTCTACATTATATTATCATTGGGGATTTCGGCCTTTTTTCATGCAAAAGGATCCATGCAGGAATTGAAAGTCGCTTTAACACAAAAAGCTTTATTGGAGAATCAAAATATTGCCTCTCAATACGAGGCATTAAAAAATCAAGTCGATCCACATTTCCTGTTCAACAGTCTTAATGTTCTTTCCTCTTTGGTAGATGAAAACCCAGCTACTGCTCAAAAATTTATTTCACACTTATCAAATATTTATCGCTATGTACTCGACATGAAGGATAAGGAACTGGTAAGTATAGAGGAGGAGTTAAATTTCGCAGAACAATATGTCTTTCTTCAGAAGATGAGATTTGAAGAGGGCGTTAATTTTCACAGCAATATTGAACTAAACAGTTTGAAAGGTTTCACCATACCACTGGCTTTTCAAATTTTACTTGAGAACATTTTTAAGCACAATATTATTTCGGATGAACAGCCAATTTTTATCAGCATAAAATCACAGGACGATTATTTGTTGGTCAGTAATAATATCAATAAAAAAAACACCCAACAGACTTCGCACAATCTAGGCTTAGAGAATATTAAAGCCCGTTACAAATATTTCACCGATACTGATATTGTCATAGATGAAACACCAGAACAGTTTTGTGTTAAACTTCCTCTTATTCCCAATTAATAATGATGAATGTAGTTATAATAGAAGATGAAAAACCTGCAGCTCGCAAATTAGAACGCATGCTAAACATTGAAGGTATCAGTGTAACAAAAACACTCCACTCGATAGCAAAAGCTAAAGAATGGTTCAGTGAAAACGAACAGCCCGAATTGATATTTCTGGACATTCAACTTTCCGATGGATTAAGCTTTGAAATATTCGAGAAAATAAAAATTACATCGAGTATTATTTTCACAACAGCTTACGATCAGTATGCCCTAAAGGCATTCAAGCTTAACAGCATCGACTATCTACTTAAGCCCATCGATAAGAATGAACTGCAAAATTCAATCAAAAAGTACAAGCATTTTAATCCAACAGAAGAAAAACAGCATCCTACTATACCGATGGAACAAATAAAACAGTTGTTGTCTTCGTATCAGAATAATTACAAAGAGCGGTTTACGGTAAAGGTGGGGCAACATATTCGAAGTATAAAAATCGAAGATGTAGAATGTTTTTACAGTGAGAATAAAGCCAGTTTTATTTATACAAAAACAGGTCGAAACTACCCCATAGACTACTCACTTGAACAATTGGAAGAATTACTCAATCCACTTGTATTTTTCAGAGTAAGTCGGAAATATTACATCCATATCGATTCGATAAAAGATATTATAGCCTATTCGAACAGTCGATTAAAAATTAAACTCGATAAATATCAGGATGATGAGATTATCGTGAGCCGAGAGAGGGTGAAAGATTTTAAAATATGGCTAGGTTAAGTATTCAAAATTGCTTTTTTAATGAATGTCAAAACGACAAAGCTTGAAAAATTGCTTTTTTAACGAATGTCAAAACGACAAAGCCTGAAAAACTATTTTTTTAACGAATGTCAAAACGACAAAGCTTGAAAAATTGCTTTTTTAGTGAATGCCAAAATGACAAAGCCTGAAAAACTACTTTTTTAACGAATGTCAAAACGACAAAGCAAAATAATGACTTTTTGAAATAACAAAATTTGTAAACTGAAAATGAAATTTAAAAAATAAATACTAACTTTTAAATAACGAATTGCTTAAGCGCCGTCGTAAAACAAACAACCAGATACCCCGCTAGTGCGAGCTTGTAGCTCGTATTCTGCGAATGCAGTTCTTCGCTAGCGCGATTAGCTTCGCTGATCTCCACTTCGTTTCGCTAGTATCGCATTCCTTGATAAAAGGATAAGAGCCACACGATAAAATCGTGAGGCAGCGGTGGCAATTGTTTAAAATAAAAATTTAAGAAAATAAAAGGCAAAAAAAAAGAGAGGCTCCCCAAAGCTTCTCCTTTTAAAATGCAATCGAATTTAATCTAAAATTACTGCATAATTGCAGTTTCCAAACCAATTGTAATCATTGTATTCAATGAAGTCTGGCGCTCTTCAGCGGTTGTTTCTTCTCCTGTTAAAATATGATCACTAACTGTCAAAATAGCTAAAGCTTTAGCCTTATGACGAGCTGCGATTGTATATAAAGCAGTCGCTTCCATTTCTACAGCTAATACGCCATAGTCAGCCCAAATTTTAAATGGCTCTGGATTATTATCTAAGTCGTGATAAAAAATATCAGATGTTAGAGTTGATCCAACTTTAATATTAACACCTTGCTCTTCTGCAGCTTTATGCGCATCGCTCAACAAACCAAAATCAGCACATGGAGCATAATCCATGCCTCTAAATAGGTTTCTGTTCATAGCAGAATCGGTGCAAGATGTCATGGCAAGAATCACATCAAAAACTTTAACATCGTGATTGAATGAACCACAAGTACCAATACGAATTACATTTTTCACTCCATATTGAGTAATTAATTCGTGAGTATAAATACCTATTGAAGGTATACCCATACCCGTTCCTTGTACAGAAATGCGCTTTCCTTTATAAGTTCCTGTGAAACCA
>JADGEF010000025.1 GCA_016744515.1 Marinifilaceae bacterium
CGTCTCAGAAACTCAGATATCAGAAAAATACAAGGGTTTTTATACTCAGAAACTCAGATTTCTCAATAGACACGTGTAAATCGTCTCAGAAACTCAGATTTTAAGAAAATCAACCAAAAAGTAAATAAGAAAGTCTGATATGAACATAAGACTTGTTAGAATAAAAAATGAAGAGTTGGTTAACATACAGTCTGTATTAGAGAAATTAAATTTTATTTCAGACTGAATAATAACAACAGTTCGTGAAATATGAGATTTGAGACATGAGATGATTTGCAAACTGCTAATATTCAATAACATTAGCAAAACGCCACCGATTACCAAACACACTCACTATCAACACATAACAAAATCTTACCAAACCATTGTAATAATGATTCTGCATTTATAAGAAAATTCCTTTTAAATCAACAGTGTTCTTTTCCTTTTAGGGAACCCAAGCGAAGCTCGTGAACGCCATTAGTTTATTATATGGTGAACAAAGTGCTGACAGGCGAAAGGGTAATTATAGTATAAAAAAAGCCAACAGGATTTAATTCTATTGGCTCTTTCATATCTAAATAATAAATCAGGGGCAAGCCCCGAGGAATTCTATTGATTAAAGAATATCATTTTACTTCAAATTCTCATTCAAAAAGTCAGTCATCATTCCATAAAGATGCAAACGGGTGTTTCCACCATAAATGCCATGGTTACGATTGGTATACAAATGCATCTGGAATTTCTTATTATTCTGAACCAACTCTTCAGCTAATTCAAGGCTATTTTGCATATGCACATTATCGTCTGATGTACCGTGTATCAATAGAAATTTACCTTTCAACTGATCAGCAAAAGAGATAGGAGCATACTTATCGTAACCTTCAGGATTCTCCTGTGGTGTGCGCAGGTAACGCTCCGAATAAATGCTATCGTAATATCGGTATGTGGTTACAGGAGCCACGGCAATTCCTGCTGCGAATACATCGGCACCACGAAACATGCAAAGCGAAGACATTTGTCCGCCAAAGCTCCAACCAAAAACGCCAATCTTAGCACCATCGATATAATCCAATCCTGCCATATATTTACCAGTCTCAATTAGGTCTATAGCTTCGAGATTTTGCACTTGCATGTAAGTACATTTTTTAAAGGCTTCACCACGTGCACCAGTTCCGCGATTATCAACACAAACCACCACAAAACCTTCTTGAGCCAAATATTCGAACCATTCGAAACGGTAGCGATCAAGAACTCGCTGCGATCCTGGTCCTCCATAGAAAGTTAATAAGGCAGGATAGTTCTTCGACTTATCAAAGTCTGTCGGCTTAATCATGAAGGCGTTCAGCTGCACATCTTCCGATGTTTTGAAAGAGAAAAACTCGCGCTCTGGCAATTGATAATCTGCCATTCTATTTTTCAACGATGTATTATCTTCAAGAACGCGAATCTGTTTACCTTTTGCATTGTGCAAAGTCACCAAAGTTGGTGTCTTGGTGTTCGAGAAATAATTGATATAGTATTTGAATCCATTTGAAAAAACAGCCGAATTTGTTCCCACATCTGTACTCATCTTCTTCGTACGCTTTCCTTTAATATCAACAGCATAAATCTCGCGCTGCAATGGCGATACTGCTGCTGCCTGATAATAGAATAACTTTTTAGCCTCATCGTAACCTAAGAACTGTGTTACTTCCCAATCTCCTTTGGTAATTTGTCGCTTAAAGGTTCCATCTATATCATACAAGTAGATGTGATTGAAACCTGATTTTTCACTGGTTAAAATAATAGATTTTCCATCTTTAGTATAAGTCAAATCATCGTTCACATCAATCCAAGCTTTATTCTTTTCTTCATAAATCAACTTGGTGTCACCTGTTTTAACATCGGCAAACAAAAGTTCATAATGGTTCTGATGACGGTTCATACGAACCATACTCAAAACCTCAGAGTTACGTGTCCACTTAATTCTTGGAATATATTGATCGGTTTCCTCACCCACATTCATTGTTTGTGTCTTTTCCGACTCCAAATCGTAAACATGGATACTCACAATAGAGTTATCCTCTCCTGCTTTCGGATACTTAAACGTATAGTTTTCTGGATAAAGCGCATTTTCTTTTCTCTCAGGACATCTGCCTTTGAAAACAGTCATATTGAATTGCTTCACGCGAGATTCGTCGAAACGCATAAAAGCAATTCGCTTACCATCTGGCGACCATTGAAAGCCTTTCCAGAATGAAAACTCTTCTTCGTAAACCCAATCAGGTGCACCATTAATTATCTGATTATATTTTCCATCGAAAGTGAACTGCTTCTCATCACTTGTTTTCAAATCTTTAATAAAAAGATTATTGTCGCGAAAAAAACAAATTTGATCTCCCGCTGGTGAAAAATCAGCCAATTGCTGACGTCCTGTTGAAAGAGGTTCTAATTGATTATTTGCTTTATCGTAAACAAAGAACTCGGCAGAGTATGAATGTCGGTAAATATTAACTCGATTACTTGCCAACAAAAGCTTCTTTTCATCAGATGAAAACTGATAACTATCAATTTTCTTAATAGTTGTATTCTCCATTTTCGATAAATCGAAAAGTACATTAATCAATTTTCCAGTGGCATAAGCGAATTTCTCAATGCGTTGCCCATCTTTTAAAATCGTATAATGTAAACCATCGTTCATCGAACGTAGTCCATAAACCGATTTTGCATTAAAAGTCCCGTTTAAGGTCACATCTTCGAGAGTAATTTTCTTTGTACCATTTTGTGCTCCTACCAAGCAAGCAATTAATAACAATGGGATTAATAATAAACGTTTCATATATCAGGTTAAAGGATAAAGTGATAAGGTTAAAGGATAAAGTGATAAGGTTAAAGGTTAAAGGTTAAAGGTTAAAGTAAAAAGGTTAAAGTGATAAGGTTAAAGTGATAAGGTTAAAGTGATAAGGTTAAAGTAAAAAGGTTAAAGGATAAAATTAAAGGTTAAAGTAAAAAGGTTAAATCATGGCTACATGGTTTAATTGTTACATGGTCACATTGTCAAAATTGCTCTAAAATGAAACAGTTGAACAATCTAGCCATATAACAATGTGACCATTTAGTATTAAAACTCAGTATGTTCGCTTCTTCGGATAATTTCGTTCTGAAGATCTTCACCCAAATCATTGAAGTAATCACTATATCCAGCAACACGAACAATTAGGTCTTTATGAGCCTCAGGGTTCTTTTGTGCATCGCGAAGTGTATCAGCATTAACCACATTGAACTGAATATGATGCCCATCCATACGGAAATACGAACGTACCAAATTCATAACTTGCGTGATTCCTGCCTCATCTTCCATAAACTGAGGACTGAATTTCTGATTCAACAAAGTTCCTCCTGTTCGAAGATGATCGATTTTTGCTGCCGATTTCACAACTGCTGTTGGTCCCTTCGTATCAGCTCCCTGATATGGTGAAATCCCTTCAGAAAGTGGCATTTCAGCCAAACGACCGTCTGGTGTTGCTGCCATTATATTCCCAAAATAAACATGGCAAGTGGTTGGTAGCATATTAATACGGAATACCCCACCCTTAGCAGTTGGTCTGCCATTAACTGCCTCATAAAATGTTTCGAAAATGTCTATAGCTAAATCATCAGCATAATCATCGTCGTTACCATATTTAGGTGTTTTGTAAATTAAATCACTTCTCAGCTGATCGTATCCCTCGAAGTTAGCCTCCATAGCCTTTTTCAAGTCAACTAAACTTACTTTTTCTTTATCAAACACATTGAATTTAATTGAAGCGAACATATCGCTCAAACTTCCTAAACCAACACCTTGAACATAGGATGTGTTGTAACGCGCACCACCCGCATTATAATCTCTACCATTGCTAATACAATCGTCAACTAAAACAGATAGGAATGGCACAGGAAGGTAAGTCGCATAAAGGCGCTCAATCACATTATTCCCTCTAAGTTTGATATTAGCAAAATGCTGCACTTGCTTTTGCCAAGCAGCAAATAGTTCTTCGTAAGAATTAAAACTCGACAATTCACCTGTTTGTAAACCAATTTGTTTTCCCTTACGAGGATCAACACCATTGTTCATGGTTACTTCGAGAATTTTAGCTAAGTTGAAATAGCCACTCAAGCTGTAATTCTCCGTTCCAAAAGCTCCCGTTTCAACACAGCCTGAACATCCACCATTACGTGCATCTTCAATACTTTTTCCTTGACGAAGCATCTCCTGAATAACCGCATCGGTATTGAAAATAGATGGCTGACCAAATCCTGTTTTCACAATTCGAAGTGCTCGCTTAATAAAGCGATCTGGATTTTTCTTACTCAGCTGAACCATTGAACTAGGCTGTAACAATCGCATTTCCTCTATCACATTCAGAATGACATAGGACATATCGTTCACAGCATCAGATCCATCTTCTTTTAAACCACCAACATTAATCAGACAGAAATCGGTATAGGTACTACTTTCCATAGCCGTTACTCCCATTTTAGGTGGAGCAGGATGATTATTGAATTTGATCCAAAACGCATGAAGTAATTCATACATACTATCTTCAGATAACTTACCCGTCTTCACTTCCTTCTCGTAAAAAGGTAGCAAGTGCTGATCTAAACGTCCAGGGTTAAATGAATCCCAAGGGTTCAATTCTGAAATTACACCCAAGTGAATAAACCAATAATGTTGCAAAGCCTCGTGCATGGTTTCTGGTGCATGGGCTGGCACTCGACGACAAACTTTAGCCATCTGTTCCAATTCAGCTTTTCTATTAGCATCCTTCTCTGCCTCTGCCAAACTTTCCAATTCATCAGCATGGCGTTCTGCGAAATGAATAATACCATCACAAACAATAGCCATTGCTTTCAGCTCTTCCTGCTTGTCGTACGCTTCGGTATCATTAAGGAAATCCAAAGTGTCAATTGCTTTTGCAATATCTTGCTTTACATCGAGAAAACCTCTTTGAAACATTTTCTTTCCTAATACAGTATGGCCAGGTGCACGTTGCTCTTGAAATTCAGTAAAAATTCCAGCTTCGTAGGCATTCAACCATTCTGGAGTCATATTACCAATCAACTTATCGCGATTAGTTTTCCCTGTCCAGAAAGGAATGATACTCTCCTCGTAAACATTGAACGTTTCCTCATATACTTTAAAAGAAACCTTCTCTCTTTCGTTCAATATCTTAAGATCATCCAAAGAGTGAATACAAATCTCAGGATAAGTAGGACATGCTTTAGGCACAGGTCCGCGTTCACCAACGATTAGCTCATTAGGATTGATACAGATCTTTTTATTGGCAAAAAAGTGTTTGAATGATAAAGCACGTTTTACAGGTGTTGAAACCATTTGTGCCTCATTTGATTTATAAAATTCGGTCATTAACAAAGCGCGCTCAGGCGATATGCAGTTGATAGCATTTAAACTTTGTTCTCTTAGTTGTTGTATTCTTTTGTTCATGTCTTTTTAATTAAAAATTATCAATTAATAATTATCAATTGTTCTTAACCGCCCACACTTACCTTATAACCTGATTCACGAAAAATAGCTTGTACCCATTTTGTATCCTCTTCCATCAATGAAGGGATATTGGGCATGTTATTTTCAATTCCAAAACGTCGGAATTTATCCTGTCCTGTTCTATGATAAGGCAGAATATGAAACTCAAGTTTCTTAGGCAGTTGATTTAAAAAATCGAGCATCATGTTGATATTCTCTTCGGAATCATTAAAACCTGGAATCATTGGAAAACGAATAATGATCTTCTTTCCTTTTTCAGCCAAATATTTCAAATTCTCAAGTATCAACTTATTAGATACACCCGTATGTGCTATATGATCTTCAGCTATCATATGCTTTAGATCGAATAGGAACAGGTCCACATAATCGATAATACGATCCATTTTATCCTTAGTTGCATAAGCTGTCGTATCTAGTGCGGTATGAATTTCTCTTTCCTTGCAAGCTTTTAAAATTGCCTCAAGAAAATCGATTTGCATCAGTGGTTCTCCACCACTAAAGGTTACACCACCACCCGATTCATCGAAGAAGAGTTGATCATTTTCTATTTCAGAAATTAGCTGATCTAAACTGTAAGTTTTACCAATTTCGGTTTCATCGGCAACTTTTACGTCTCCCATACGATTACTACTACATATGCTTTCAATGCCTGCCTTATAGGATTCAGGGTTGTGGCACCAAACACATCGCAACGGACAGCCTTTAAAGAATATAGATGTACGTATTCCAGGACCATCATGCACCGCATAACGCTTAATATCAAACACAATTGCTTGCATTATTCTTAAACTTATGAATACGAAAATACCACAAGTTGCAATTCTCCCATTAAGGATATGCCTTGGTATTCGTATTGCAATTAATAAAGTGTGAATTATATTATCCGACCCGATAGAAAATGGTCGATTCTTACCTTAGAGTAAGGTAGAAGTATATATATGCGGGATCAGCAAATCCAACATTCGTATAAACCTTTATAGGAAGGTTTTTGTGTAACGGTATTTGTCTTCATGTTTACAGACGTTTATCAACTCTGTAAAGTTATTATTTTTTTCGAGTTGAGAAAATGACTAATATTCTATTTTGGATTAAGGATAAGCAAATTCTAACGCAAAACCGCCAAGCTAAACGCAAAGGACACAAAGAATAGAAGAATTATAAATAAACTCTACGTTCTTAGTGGTTAAGTTTTTAATTCTTTCTTATCATTCCAATATGAAGAATTCCATCTTCTAGATATTCTTCTCCTTTTTGAATGAACCCGTGAGATCCATAAAATTTCTTCAAATATTTTTGTGCTGATATTTTAATGGTATCCTCTCCGTAATGTTCTTTTATAGACACTAAAATTATATCTAAATTTTAGTGCAATTAAATTCGTGAATTACACGCAATTATTACCTTTAATAAATATTCTATCATCAGAACTCAACTCTTTTAAAATATGAAGACTCGCATACTCAGTTTATTACTCTTACTAAGCATTCCATTTGTTTCATTTTCACAAAAGACAAATGATAGTCTCTACATACCAAAGACTAAGGTTTATAAATTTGATATCAAACAAGATATTGGACCACCTATTTGGCGACAAACTAAAGATGCATTTGCTGAAGCTGAAGAATGGCAAGCCGATATATTCCTTATTCATATGAATACTTATGGTGGAATGGTGGTTCATGCTGACTCCATCCGAACAGCAATACTAAACTCCGAGATGCCAGTTTATGTCTATATCGATAATAATGCTGCTTCGGCAGGTGCACTTATTTCAATTGCTTGCGATGGCATTTATATGCGAACAGGTGCTAATATTGGGGCTGCTACTGTAGTGAATCAAACAGGTGAAGCTATGCCTGACAAGTATCAATCCTACATGCGTTCAACCATGAGAGCGACAGCAGAGTCTCATGGAAAAGACACTTTTATTCAAAATGGCGATACGATAGTAAAGTGGAAACGAGATCCTCTAATTGCAGAGGCTATGGTTGACCCAAGAACTTATATTGAGAATGTAATTGATACAGGCAAGGTTCTAACCTTTACGCCTAACGAGGCAATCAAAAATGGGTACTGCGAAGGTATTGCCAATTCTGTTGAAGAAGTTTTAGAACAATTAGACATAACAGAATATGTGATCAAAAAGTATGAGCCTTCTGGTGTCGAGAAACTTATTGATTTTATGCTGAATCCGATGCTACACGGTCTGCTTGTCATGATTATTATTGGTGGTATTTATTTTGAGTTACAATCACCAGGAATTGGTTTTCCTCTAGTAGCATCAATCATTGCAGCCGTTCTTTATTTCTCACCACTCTACCTCGATGGGCTCGCTGCGAATTGGGAAATCATACTCTTCATTCTTGGAGTCGCCCTCATCGGGGTTGAAATATTTGTGATTCCTGGCTTTGGTGTAGCTGGCGTTACAGGTATAGTATTTATTATTTCCGGTCTTAGTTTGAGTCTGATTGATAATGTCAACTTCGACTTTGAACCTCGACATATTAAAGCCCTTTTAGGCGCAATTCTACTGGTCACCTTCTCTATGCTCGCCTCTATTATCCTATCCATTAACTTGAGTAAAAGACTTTTTGCAGGAAGTGGTTTCCTTGGAAAACTAGCACTTAAAGCTGAAGGAAAAATTGAAGAAGGCTATATTGGCGTAGATATGAGTCCCAAAGAGCTTATCGGAAAAGTGGGTCTAAGTTCAACAGATCTTCGCCCATCGGGTAAAGTCATTATTGATGAAGAAATTTACGATGCCAAATCAGAAGATGGGTTTATAAATAAGGGAACTAAAGTTCTTGTGCTTCGTTATGAAACAGGTCAAGTTTATGTCATGAAATCTGAGAATGAATAATACTAATTTGAGTAATTGAAAACAGAATAATCTTCTTTTCAATTGAGACTTTAAGCTTTATCCTTTTCACTTAAAGCTTAATCCTTATCTTTGCGAACCCAATAAGATATATATGACATTACTTGAAGAAATTATTAATGAGAAGAATATTACAACTGGAACAGTAGCTTTTAGAATGCTACTCAGTTTGATTGTAAGCGCTATTGTGGGTATCGAACGAGAATATCATAAACAACCAGCAGGTTTACGTACTCATGTTCTTATTAGTATGGGGGCAACTCTTATTATGCTTCTTTCTATCTACATTCCTCAAACATTTAGTCAATATCAACCTGCTGACCCAGCCCGACTTGCCGCACAAGTGGTATCTGGGATAGGATTCTTAGGTGCTGGAGCCATCATGAAATTTGGTTTCAATGTGAAAGGCCTTACTACTGCAGCTTCAATATGGGTAATTGCTGCTATCGGCTTAGCCATTGGTGCTGGTATGTATTGGGCTACAGCTATTGCTACAGGAATATTACTTTTTGCGCTTTTCTTTCTCGATATCTTCGAGAAATGGATATTTCCAGCTAAATTCATCAAACATCTACGTGTTTATTCGGCGGATGGTTTCGATCTAAAAACAGATCCAATCCTAAACCTTTTAAAGAAACATAAGGTTAGTGTTCGAACCATCGATATTGAACAAACATTTGATGAAAAGCGTACCAGTCTTTACTTTGTTATCCAAATTAAAGAAAAGGTGAAAATCAATACTCTTTCTGAAGAAATCGGTGCCATTGAAGGTGTTCAAAAAGTCAAACTACACCAAATCGTTTAAAAACAAGACTTACACAAGCTACGTATGAATCTTATTAATAATGGGAAACTTGATTTTTCCCAACTGGAAAGTATCACTAAAAAACCAAAGCTTTTCACCAAAGATGAAGTCAACTTCTGGCAAGACCCCTACATTTCTGAGCATATTCTTTACGCTCATTTGGATGATGAAAGCGATGAAGGTTCAAGAAAATATGAGACAGTAATCAAATCGGTTCTATGGCTATCGGAGTATATGAATATGCCAAAAGGAGCTCGATTACTTGACTTGGGTTGCGGGCCAGGTTTATATAGCGAGCATTTCCATGGTCAGGGATTCAAGGTAACAGGTATCGATTTTTCCCAGAATTCTATCGATTATGCCAAGGAAGAGGCTAAAGCTTCTGAATACGATATCGAATACATCTGCCAAAATTATTTGGAGATAGACTATAGCAATGAATTTGATGTGATCACCCTTATTTATGGCGATTTGTGTGTGCTTTCGCATCAGGAAAGAGATTTACTTCTGACCAAGGTTCGTAAAGCTCTAAAACCAGGAGGTTACTTAATATTTGATTTATTTACCAAACAATATTTCAAGAAAGGACACGAAAACCAAACCTGGTATTTAAGTCGAGAAGAAGGTTTTTGGAAAGAGGAAGAGCATTTGCTACTGCACGAACATATCAAGTATAAGAAAGACAAAGTTCGCTTAGAAAAATACACCTTGATCATGAATAATGGACGAATGCAGAATTATCATATCTGGAAACATTATTTCTCTATTAAGCGTGCCAAGGAAATGATGAAACAACATCAATTTAAGCTTAAAGATTTTTGGAGCGACCTTTGCGGTAAACCCTACGAAATTGAAAGTTCATGGATAGGTATGATTGCTCAAAAACCTCTTAAATAGTTACAAAGCCTTCAGCAAATCAGGATGAATAAATTCATAATTCAATCTTCTTTTAAGCTTTTCATTTGTGATGAGCTTAAAAGAATAATTATTTCCCTCCTCTTCATCAATAATAGGTAAGGCTACACCAATAATCTGAGCTGCTTTGGTATAAAATTCCTTTTTAGAAGGGTGTGTATCAGCTGTACAATTGAAAATCTCATCCCACATATTCTGCTCAATAATTTCATTGATGATTTGAATACAATCGTCACGATGAATGAGATTCACAGGCGCATCAGCGTTTCTCACTATCTTGCCAGATAAAAAATTACCCGGCTTCCTATTCCCTCCAAAGAGTCCTGAAAATCTTAAAATAGTTGTTTGATAGTTGGGATTATCTTTCATCAAATTTTCTATTGCTACCCAAACTGATTTACTCAATTCAGAATTTTCATCAACGGGGTTCTCTGAGTTTTTATAAACACCTGTGGAACTAATCAAGATCAACTTTTTAATACCAGATTTTTCTAGGACTGGTAAGAATTGCTCATAGAGTTCAATATCTTTTATCGTTAGATTCAAAACTAGAATATCTGATTTAAGAAAGGACTTCATATCATCATTCAAGTCTTCAAATCTCAACTGAAAAGCTTCAATTCCTGTCTCTAATAAGCGTTGTTTTTTATCAATATTGGTCGTAGCACCTTTTACCTTGAATCCTTTTTCTAGTAAGTTTATGGCTAACGCCTCTCCTAACCAACCGCAGGATAAAACACTTATAGATTTCGAATTCGATTTTTGCATGAATAGAGTATTTTAAATATTACAGCTTCAAACAAAGATTTATAAAATATCGAAGTCCATCAAGTATCTTGGAACAATTTCTTACTCAAACTCAACTTTATCAATAAGTGATTCATTAATATTTACCATATCTAGTAAATTATAAGATTTTCATATCCAATTATTAGAAAAGACCATTCTTTTGCAGAACAGTCTTTTCTTTGAATAACAGAGTCAATCCATTTTTTTCATCCATATTATAAAATAACTTCACTTACAACTACATACCTGAGATCTTTTTTTCATGAATTTTGAAATATTGTATATGACTTCTGTATAAGTCAAAAGTAATTGAGATAATCTCTCAGAACAACTACCCTTTAGGGTAGTTTTCTAATTCCCTGAAAAATAAAAATCAGGGAAAATCTTCACCCTTTTTCTATTAGCGAGTTTAAACAATAAACTAGCACATATTCCTGCATTAATCCACGATCCCACAGCTAATTGAGGTAGAGAATCTGTGCCGCCTTCTTTTTGGTAGTCTCTTAAGACATCTCTCAACCATGTTAAATCACAATTTTTATTGCTATTCACAATAATATGCTCAACAATGTCAACCTCAGGATCTTCGTAATTTCTCACAATACTTTCTAATCTCTCACTATGCTCATTAATAACAAAGACACATCCTGCCCATCCCAAATTATACGGATGCAACACAGGAATATTCTTCTCTAAACAAATTTCATCGAAAATAAATGGAACATTAGATGTGAAATCAATTGTATTGATTGCGATATCAATATCTTCAAGATACTCAGCGCAATTTTCTTCTGTTAAAAAAATATTGTGCTGTTTAATTGTGGCATCAGGGTTTATAGATTTTAGCCTTTTATACAAGCTATCCACTTTCGAATTTTCAATATCATTTTGAGTATAATTCTGACGGTTTAAATTAGATTGTTCTACATTGTCCATATCACATATGGTAATATTTTCGAAGCCAGTTCGTAGAGCACACTCGGCAATATTACTTCCGAGCCCAGCTCCTGCTATTAGAATTCGAGTATTTTTAATTTTCTTTTGTTCTCGATCTGACACATATAATCTATTTCTTTGGTACATAACAAAATGGAATTAAAACCAACACATGAATATCATATAAGAATTTTAATTTTATTCAAATGCTGACAACGTTTTTTTTAATATTAAAATTAAGCAAAGCAAAGATACTGTTGACCTCTAGAATAACTAAGATGCTTATGCTCTTTTACAAATTTCTCTACACCTTTAGCAGTATTTAAAATTGGTACGGTTTCTGATCCTAAATACATTTTTGATTCACCAATCTGAGATGAATTAATTCCCAACAATTTTAATTTATCAAACAATTTTTTATCGCATTCTGCAATTGCAATATTTGCATGATTTGTACAAATGTGCAAAAAAGCATTTGTTAGTAATAGTTTAAGTATCGTTACACGGTTATTTCTTAGAGCAGGATCACTTTTAATTTTTTCTTGATCGATTGCGAATCTACCTATATGCCATACTTCTTTGGGAGAATAACCAAGCTTATTGATAATATCAGTAAACTTGATATCAAAATCTTCTTCAATAGGTAGTAAACTTAGATTATCCCATTTTTGAGCTTTTATCGTGCCAACAATTTCATGATTTTGATTCTTAATAGCGAAAAAATAAGATGTTGAGAAACTCTTAAGATCAAGTTCTTTAGTTTTTACGAGATCAGAATAATTGATAATGTTTGAATTTAAATGCACTTTGTGATTTACACGCAGAATAAATCTACTGACATCAGAAAGGTTCTCTTTAGAGACTAACCATAGTGAATAGTCTTGAAAATCGTTTAATAGGATATCCATATTGATTATAAATTTTAAGTTTATATCAATATTGAAGTTCTCCATGTTGCATACAACTCCTCAAAAGTGTAGTTTTATTTACTATTAATATATTGGATTGTTAATCAAAAGAGAGGAAGATTATGATTGCAATTGAACGTTTTTTTGAGCCCATCAAGAAAGATGGTTATTTGGGAGAAGATAATTATTTACTAATCAAGCAATATATACTTGCTCTTAAAGCTGTATCAAAGTTAATAAACCTTGGTTTCTATATAATTGATTATAATAAGCAAGAATTCCTATACGTATCCGATGATCCGTTATTTTTATCTGGGTATGAGCAAGAAGAAGTTCTAAAGATGGGGTATGAATTTTATAATAAAGTTGTACCTCCTAAAGATCTTGAGATGCTTGTTGAGATGAATGATAAAGCTTTTAATTTTTTCTACAATCTCCCAGCTAAGAGAAGAGATAAAGGCTTTATTTCTTATGATTTTCGATTAAAGAGAAAAGATCATGGAAATGAGATATTAATCAACCAAAAGCTAACCCCATTAATATTAACCGAAACTGGTAATATCTGGTTTGCTCTGTGTTTGGTCTCTTTATCTGTTGCAGAAAAGCCAGGTAATGTTTTCATCATGCTTCACGATAAAGGTGAAAGATTTGATTATGATTTTACCCGAAAACAATTTAAGCCTGCAAAAATAAAACACTTATCTAAGAGAGAAAAGGATGTATTACACCTGATGATACAAGGCGATTCAGCATGTGAGATATCTCAAAAACTTTTTATATCAGAAGAAACCGTTAAATTTCATAAACGAAATATTCTGAGGAATTTGAATGTTAAAACTGCTCTGGAAGCAGTCTATGTTGCAACAATAAATAAGATTATTTGAAACCCTAAATCATCTAAAAATAAAAAAGCCGAAGAATAAATCTTCGGCTTGGGTTGAAGCTTTGAGGTTGTCCAATCTTAAAGCTCAAAAGTGATCCGATCAATTCACTTCATTTAAAATGATTGATCGGATCAATAAAATTAAAGGTCGCGACGTTGGTATAGAGCATCCTCCATATCCATTTCATCGAACTGCATGTATTTATAAACTTCAGCTTCATGAGCTTGGATTTTATCTTTATAAATATCCAAATACTCGGCTGGAGTAGGTAGTTTTCCTAAAACAGCAACAACAGCACCAAGCTCAGCAGAACCTAACCACACCTGAGCACCTGTACCCATACGGTTGTTAAAGTTACGAGTTGAAGTAGAATATACATTCACTTTATCTGGAACACGTAGTTGGTTACCCATACAAAGTGAACATCCAGGAGTCTCGATACGAACGCCTAACTGAGAGAAAGTAGAGAATGTTGCTTCTTCTTTCAACACAGCCTGATCCATACGAGTTGGAGGTGCCATATATGTTCTTACTTTATCTGATGGAGTTAAACCATTCCATACTTTTTCACAGGCGCGGAAGTGACCAATATTTGTCATACATGATCCGATAAATACATCCTGAATTTCAGTATTCTGAACATCAGAAAGTAATTTCACGTCATCAGGATCATTGGGACAACAAAGGATAGGCTCATGAATTTCAGAAAGATCGATCTCGATAGTCTCAGCATATTCAGCGTTCTCATCTCTTGAAAGCAACACTGGGTTAGCTAACCACTCGTTACAAGCATCAATACGGTTCTGAATTGTTTGAGCATCATCGTAGCCCATCTTGATCATTGATTCCATCAAGGCAACATTAGACTTCACGTATTCGATAACACGTTCTTCTGATAGCTTAATACAACCTGCTGCAGCAGAACGCTCAGCAGTCGCATCAGTTAATTCGAAAGCTTGTTCAACAGTAATATCCTCAAGACCTTCCATCTCGATAATTTTACCGCTAAATATATTGATTTTGTTTTTCTTAGGAACAGTTAATTGTCCATTCTGAATCGCAAAATATGGAATAGCATTCACAACATCACGTAAAGTGATACCTGTGTTAAGCTTACCTTTAAATTTAATAAGAATAGATTCTGGCATATCCAATGGCATGAAACCTAGAGCACCAGCAAAAGCAACCAAACCAGAACCAGCTGGGAAAGAAATCCCTAAAGGGAAACGTGTATGAGAGTCACCACCTGTACCAACAGTATCAGGAACCAATAAACGATTCAACCAAGAGTGAATTACACCATCACCTTGCTTCAAAGGCACACCTTTACGCTCAGACATGAACTTAGGCATACTTTTGTGCATTGCAACGTCAGTCACTTTAGGATAAGCTGCAGTATGACAGAAAGATTGCATAAACATTGGCGCTTCGAATTTCAAACATGCCAATTCTTTAATCTCATCACGAGTCATAGGACCCGTAGTATCCTGAGAACCTACAGTTGTCATTTTAGGAGCACATGATGTTCCTGGTAATACACCTTCAACACCACAAGCTTTACCAACTAGTTTCTGAGCCATTGTATACCCTTGGTTAGCCTTAGGCTTAGGGTTATTTGCAATAGCAAAAATATCAGTAGCAGGCATTCCTAATAAAGTACGAGACTTTTCAGTTAATGCTTTACCAATGATCAAAGGAATACGACCACCAGCACGGTACTCGTCAGTTAATGTATCAGGAGCTAAAGAATAAGTACAAACGACTTCACCTTCTCTAGTAATTTCACCTTTTACATTGTTGATGATAATTTCATCACCAGTATTCAATGTAGAAACATCAGTTATAATTGGTAATCCACCTGAATCTTGTGTTGTATTATAAAAAATTGGAGCAATAGCACCACCAATTACCACACCAGCAGTACGCTTGTTTGGTACAGCAGGAATATCTTCACCAATGTGCCATAGTAATGAGTTAGCAGCAGATTTACGAGAAGATCCAGTTCCAACAACGTCACCTACAAAAGCAACTTTATAACCTTCTTTTCTCCATCCAGCAATCGTTTCGATACCATCTTCGAAACGACCAGCTCCCATAGCTAAAGCGTGCAATGGAATGTCAGGACGCGTAAACGCCTGAGAAGCAGGAGAGAAATCATCTGTATTAATTTCACCTTCTACTTTATAAACTTTAAGTTTGATTTCTTCGGGCAATTCATCACGCTTAGTGAACCACTCAGCATTTGCCCAAGATTCAATCACACTTTTGGCAGCAGCATTGTTCTTAGCTAAAGCTGCAATAGTTTCGAAAGAATCGTAAACAAGGACAATTCCTTTAAGAGCCTCAGCAGCCTCTTCAGCTAAAGCTTCGTCTTGTAAAGCCTCAACCAATACGGTTACGTTGTACCCCCCCATCATAGTTCCCAAAATCTCAATTGCTTCAGATTTTGTGATGATTGGTGAACTCAATTCGCCTCTTAAAAGCTTTCCTAAAAATTCAGCTTTTACTTTTGTTGAATCATCAACTCCAGGAGCGATTCTTTCTTTGAATAAATGCAATAGAAAATCTTCTTTCCCTTGGATAGGATTTTGTAATAACTCGCAAAGTTCTGCAGTCTGTACTGCATTCAATGGCAAAGCCGGGATACCTTTGGTAGCGCGGGCTTCTTCGTGTTTTAAGTATGCGTCAATCATGAGTTTGTTGATACGATTATGTTCTAAAAGTAACTTACGTATTTAGATAAAGAATTATTCCTTTATTCATAACAAACATAGAGATTTTCTATTTACACTATTCAGAAAGGCATGTGTTTTACATCATGTTTTAGAGCTTGAAATATGGATATAATCCCGACCCTAAATCAAAGGAAATGCTATATTTACACCCTACAAATGAAATATAAAGACATTAGTATCTCAAATATTTCGAACTGCCCCATATTTAGACCATCCCAATATCCTTTTAAACAATATATACCATAAAGTAAGCGTAAATAATCTTCAGGTAAGCCTCGAGAAATTGAACCTATAAGAGATTAAAACCTTTCTAAATAAGATCACTTCCATATTTAAAATACGCCAAGACCATTTAAGAAAACAATTGCAATTGCACCTGGAGCAATAAATTTGAGTACAAAAATAAAGGCCGTAATTAATCCTCGAGATAGTTTTGAACCTTTTGCAAGTTCCTCTTCAATGCTTTTACGCCCCCAATACCAGCCAATAAATAATGATATAAATAGGCCACCTAATGGTAGAAGCATATTAGCTGAAATCCAATCTAATAAATCAAATAAATTCAAACCAAATAAGGTTTGTTCTTTAAACAAACCCATTGATAAGGAACAAAAAACTCCAACTATAGATATCATGACTGTTGCCAGAATAGTCGCTAAAGTCCTTTTAATTTTCAACTCTTCCCTAAAATAAGCGACAACAACTTCCAATATAGAAATTGATGAAGTCAATGCAGCAACTGTTAATAGAAGAAAAAATAGGATTGAAAAAAAGAAACCACCTGGCATTTGCTGAAACACATTGGGTAGGGTGATAAATACAAGACCTGGTCCACTACTAGGTTCTATACCAAAAGCAAATACAGCTGGAAAAATAGCAATACCTGCAAGAATTGCAATGAGCGTATCGGCTACTGTTACTTGCAAAGCTATTTTAGCTAAATTATTCTGATTACCTATATATGAACCGTAGGTAATCAAAGTTCCCATTCCTAAACTCAGAGAAAAAAAAGCGTGTCCCAAAGCACTTAAGACACCATCAGCAGTCAGCTTTGAGAAATCAGGATGAAAGAGAAAATATAAACCCTCTTTTGCACCATCTAAGGTAATGGCTCTAATATCAAGAATAATAATAATCACAATTAAAACGGGCATCAAGATTTTAGCGTACTTCTCTATTCCATCCTTTACCCCAATAATTACAATCGCCATGGTCATCAACATAAATAACAATTGATAAAAGATTGGCAAGCCTGGTTTTTCAATAAACTGTGTAAACATAGACCCCAACTCGGCAGGGCTCTTTGATGCAAAACTATCCGTTACAGATTTTACGATATAATCGATACTCCAACCTGCCACAACCCCATAAAAAGAGAGAATCATAACGGCTGCAGCAACTCCTAATAAACCCACATATTTCCATGGCGAGTTCGGTGCCAAATTCTTAAATGCTCCAAAGACATTAGAACGGGATTTTCTCCCAATCATAAACTCAGATAGCATAATAGGTAAACCAATAAGAGCTATAAAACCCAAATAAACAAAGAGAAAAGCAGCACCGCCATACACACCTGTTATATAGGGGAACTTCCAGATATTCCCTAATCCTACTGCTGAACCTGCAGCAGCGGCTATCACACCCATTTTACTCGAAAAAACATCTCTTACTGGGGGTATTTTATCTAATTTCATATAGGTATGGAACTTTTATAGATTTTGGATTAACTGATATTTCTGATTAAAATAACTAGCCTATAAAGAAACTAAATTCTCAAAAACTCACAAGTAATCTGTATGATGATTATCACACAAAATCGGATAGGAGAAAACGGGATTAATTCCCATTTCGCCCTTCCACACCACCAGATACTTCGACAAGTTCAGCATAAACCAAGCAGTTCTTCCCGAATTCGGGACAGGCTGTATACGGCGGTTCCTTAATTTACGCCCTTGATTTTTCGATAATAATCTGCAAAAAAAGAGATATCCAGCTTACTTTAAACAGTCATTGGTGATAGAAGTATTTAAAATGAGATATTAAATGTTCTCCAATATGCATTGAATTAATGAGTCCTTAATGGGCGACAGATAATCTCCGAAAGATTCGACGTCCATCTTATCTATACCACCGCTTAATTTGTGGTTCTTCTTTTTAGGGTCTAATTAATAAGGGAATCCCTACATAACTAATCATACTCTAACACTTATGCCCTACTCATAGTCAGGCATGATGTGCATAAAATTAAGATAAGAACCCTCTACAAAAGTGCTTCGAAGGGGATACGCAAGCCCTTTTACCCACTTCAATACTACCTAAAAGCCCCTTCGAACTGCATCTTACCACTTCGAGACCCCAATTACCCACCTCGGAAGTGCTTCGAAGGGGTACGCAAGCCCTTTTATCCACTTCAATACTACCTAAAAGCCCCTTCGAACTGCATTTTACCACTTCGAGACCCCAATTACCCACCTCGGAAGTGCCTCGAGGTGGTTCAAGACCTAGTTAAATTAGGTTAAATAGAAACCGTTACTCTAGAACGGTATCAATTCAATTATTTCTATAGAGGCAATCTATTATTATTACTAAGAACCTACTATTAATAAGTCTTACAAATTTTTAATCCGTATAAAACGAAATCCAATTTATATAAAAAGCTACTCCCCTTTCTCTAGAATTAAAGCTTCCAATTCTTCATTTTTAATTTCCCAATTAGTCATCTCATCTTCAAGATTCTTTTTAGCCTCATCGTAAACTTTAAAAGTTTCCTGATCTTGATTCTTAGGATCAGTTAAAAGAACTTCAATTTCTTCAATCTTTGCTTCATATTCAGCAATCATTTCCTCGCACTTGCTCACGCCTCTTTCTAGCTTAGAAATTTGCTTACTCATTTCCTTACGTTCCAAGTAATTCATCTTATTCTCTGAAAGAACGACTTCTACTTTCTGCTCGCTTGCTATTTGTCTTTTTCTATCAAGATCACGCATGCTATCCATCTTCTTATTCTGAAGAAAGGCATAAATACCACCCAAATGCTCTTTTACTTGCTTATTGGTGAACTCATAAACCTTAGAAGATAAACCATCTAAGAACTCTCTATCGTGAGAAACGACAATAACAGTTCCATCGAATTTAAGTAGTGCCTCTTTTAACACATCCTTCGATTTCATATCGAGGTGGTTGGTTGGCTCATCGAGAACAAGTAAATTAACTGGCTCAAGCAAAAGACGAATCATAGCCAAACGAGAACGCTCACCACCTGATAATACTTTTACCTTTTTGTCGATATCCTCACCTCCAAACATAAAGCCTCCAAGAATATCACGAATCCTAGTTCTTACATCGCCTACAGCAACATCATCAATCGTATCGAAAACAGTTTTATTCTCATCAAGCATCATAGCCTGATTTTGAGCAAAATATCCAATTTTCACATTATGACCGAGCTTGCATATTCCTGTATGATCAACTTCACCCATCAGTACTTTAACAAGTGTTGACTTACCTTCACCATTCTTACCAACAAAAGCTAGCTTTTCGCCACGCTCAATTACAAATTCAAGGTCATTTAAAACCAAATTATCGCCATAAGATTTACTCAGACCTTTCACCTGACAGACTAAATCCCCAGAACGAGGAGCTGGAGGGAATTTCAGGCTTAATTTTGAGTTATCGACCTGATCAATTTCAATACGATCAACCTTTTCAAGTTGTTTCACTCGTGATTGTACCTGTACCGATTTGGTTGCCTTATAACGAAAACGCTCAATAAAATCTTCAGTTTCCTTTATCATTTTCTGCTGATTAATGTAAGCTTTCATTTGTTGCTCACGACGCTCAGCATGTAATTCTACATATTTAGTGTACGATACTTTATAATCGTAAATTTTCCCTACCGAAATCTCAACCGTACGATTAGTAATCGCATCAAGAAAAGCTCTATCGTGAGAAACCAAAACGACAGCACCAGGGTAAGTTTTTAAAAAATCCTCTAACCATTGAATCGATTCAATATCCAAGTGGTTAGTAGGCTCATCGAGAAGAAAAACGTTAGGTCGTCGCAAAAGAATTTTCACCAACTCGATACGCATTCGCCATCCACCACTAAATTCATTGGTCTGACGTGTGAAATCTTTGCGTAAGAATCCAAGACCAAGGAGCGTACGTTCAGCTTCTGCCTGTATATTCTCGCCTCCCATCATATGAAAACGATCGTTTCTTTCTGTCAAACGATTAATCAATTTCATATAAGATTCCGATTCGTAATCGGTACGTTCTGCAATTTCATTATTAATTTGAACAATCTGCTTTTCCAATTGAATCACTTCTTCAAAAGCTGTCATAGATTCCTCAAGAACAGTTCGTCCATCTTCATGATTCATCTGCTGAGGCAAATAACCTATCTTAATCTCATTAGGAATGCTTACGGTACCTTTCGTAGGTTCCTGATGTCCGGCAAATATTTTCAAGAGAGTTGATTTACCAGCACCATTTTTCCCAACCAAACCAATACGGTCACGAGAATTAACGATAAAAGTAACGTCTTTAAAAAGTGTAAAACCACCAAACTCTACTATGAGATTATTAATTGATATCATGGATAACGAATTGTTTATATGTTAGGGCGGCAAATATAAGACAAATAGTACTTAAAGTTTACAAGTTAAAAGTACTTATAAGTTAAAAAGTCTATTTAATCACTTATAACTTTAGACACTCATAAATACCCTAGCCACTTTAAGTACTTTAGACACTCATAAATACTTTAGGCACTCATAAATACTCTAGTCACTATTTTACTATCTTTGCAGCCAAATCTTTAAAGAAATACAAAGTGGGAAGAAATAGAAAGAAAAAACCCTTACTAGAAAACGTTGAAATTATAAAGTTAGCAGCCGAAGGAAAGGCCATTGCTAAGGTTGATGATAAAGTTGTGTTTGTAACCAACGTGATACCTGGTGATGTTGTGGATGTGCAGGTGACAAAGAAACGTAAAAGTTTTATGGAAGGTCATCCTGTTGTATTTCACAAATATTCCGACTTAAGAGTAGATGCTTTTTGTGAGCATTTTGGAATTTGCGGTGGTTGTAAGTGGCAAAACTTACCTTATGAGGAGCAACTTAAATTCAAGCAACAAGAGGTTCTTGATAATTTAAGTCGAATTGGGAAGATTGATTTACCAGAAGCTAATCCTATTTTACCATCAGCTAAAACAAAATTTTACCGTAACAAACTTGAATTCACTTTCTCGAATAAGCGTTATTTAACTTTCGATGAAATTAATAGTGAAGATGAAATCGCTCGTACACCTGCATTAGGTTTCCACGTGCCTCGTCTATTCGACAAGATTGTTGATATTAACAAATGTCACCTGCAAGCTGAGCCATCTAATGCAGTTCGTTTAGCGATAAAAGACTATGCTTTTGCCAACGACTTAAGCTTTTTCGATATCAGAAATCAAGAAGGTTTCCTTCGTACCCTTATCATCAGAACATCTACTACAGGCGATATAATGGTTATTGTTGTTTTCTATCACGAAGATGTTGAAAAACGTGAAGGACTTATGGCTCACTTAGCTGAGAAATTTCCTGAGATAACTTCATTAATGTACGTTATAAACGAAAAAGGTAACGATACTATTGGCGATCAGGATGTGATTTCATATAAAGGTGCAGATCATATCTTCGAACAAATGGAAGATTTGAAATTCAAAATTGGACCTAAATCATTCTATCAAACCAATTCGGAACAAGCTTATGAATTGTATAGCAAAACTCGTGAGTTTGCTAACATTCAAAAAAACGAGGTTGTTTACGACTTATATACGGGAACAGGTACCATTGCCAACTTTGTAGCTCGTCAGGCTAAAAAAGTAATTGGTATTGAGTATGTGCCAGAAGCTATTGAAGATGCTAAGTTGAATTCTGAGATTAACGGAATTGACAATACGGCTTTCTTTGCTGGAGATATGAAAAACGTACTGAACGCTGAATTCATTACTGAGCATGGTCACCCAGACATGATGATTGTTGATCCTCCGCGCGCAGGTATGCACGCCGATGTGGTTAAAACTATTCTTCAAGCAGCTCCAAACCGAATTGTATACGTAAGTTGTAATTCTGCTACACAAGCTCGTGATCTTGAAATGATGGATCATGCCTATAAAGTAACAAAGATTCAAGCCGTAGATATGTTTCCACACACCCATCATGTGGAAAATATAGTCCTGATGGAAAAAAGGTAAATAACATTTTACAGAAATATATCAAAACAGCCTATTCACACTACGAATAGGCTGTTTTGTTTCTCAACTAAATTTATCCGATAAATTTTCATGATGTTAATCATTTATCGGATAAATAATTTTCTCCACCCAGCAATTCTACAATTCCTTTTGATATAAAAAGATCAGCTCCATTATTCTCTTAATTTCTAATATTTTTTTTACACATCTAGAGACCTGAGAATTGACTATTCTCGTTATTAATAGTTTGTTATATGTTAATAACAACTACGAAGTCTCGCATCACACTCATTACCAGTAAATTGCAATACATCTTATTCTAAATACCACTACCTGAAAATCAATATAAAACAAAACTTAACAAACCATTGTTTATGTATAAATGAGAACAATACAGGTATCAATAAATTCAATTAGTAAATCTCTTTCAAATCACATACCTTAGATTTATAATATCAAAAACACAGTATATGTTAATTCTAATATCACCAGCTAAATCTCTTGATTTTGAGACTAAAAGCACAACAAATAGCTTTTCAGAAGCAACTTTTTTAAAAGATTCTCAAACGCTTATCAAGCAACTAAGTAAATTATCAGTTGATGAGATTGCAGACTTTATGAGTATCAGCCCAAAATTGTCTCAGCTTAACTTCGAACGTTTTATTCGTTGGCAGTTACCTTTTACTATTGATAATGCAAAACAAGCCATCTTAGCTTTTAAAGGAGATGTTTATACTGGCCTCGATGCTTATACTCTAAGTGAAACAGAATTACAAACTGCTCAAAACGATTTGCGAATTCTTTCGGGTTTATACGGTGTATTAAAACCTCTTGATCTAATTCAAGCATATCGCTTAGAAATGGGCAAGAAATTGCAAACAAAAAAAGGAAGTAATTTGTATCAATTTTGGGGAGACAAAATTACAAACGAGATCAACAAAACCTTAAAAGAGAAAGAGGACAATTTTTTAATAAATCTAGCTTCAAATGAATACTTCAAGTCTGTAAACAAGAAAAAAATTAAAGCAGAAATTATAACTCCTATTTTCAAAGACTTGAAAAATGGACAATACAAGGTAATCAGTTTCTTTGCAAAAAAAGCAAGAGGCTTAATGACACGCTTTATTATTCAAAATGAAATTACAAATCCTGAGCATTTAAAAGCATTCAATTCTGATGGTTATATTTTCAACCCTCAGCTTTCAAAAAATACAGAACTAGTCTTCACACGAGATCAATAAAAAAAGACTTAGAGTTCTTGTTTTTTATTTCAATTTTTGCTATGTTTAGATAAGCACTAGCAATAGGCTATGACACTTGTCTTTAATCAATAGGTATCACTAAAACCCCTCTTATACATGACTAAAAATACTCAGATAAAATATGGAAGCCTTATAAAGGAAGAATCTTTTGAGCTTATTGAAGGGGCTGTACTTACTAATACTTTTGTTCTTGAATCTAAAAATCCTTTCCCAGGATTTTATGAATATTACGACAACTTACAAAAGGACGTTACTCCTCATTACATTTATTTGGTAACTGATAAAGAGTACGGTTTGGAGAAATTCACTCGTACTACACAGCAAATTATGGCTGATACTAATAAAAAGTATCACGCAGCTTTGGGAACAATCACTATTTTCAACACTGTTTATAATGTTATTCGAGTTCGTCATATTGAGCAATATGCTGATATCAAAGAACTACAAGCTTATTACTCTTCTTTAGGAATTAATTTTAAGGATAAGCCATCTAAGTTTAATCATGAAACGGGAATAACTAGATTAAACAAATTCTTCTCTTTAGAGCAAGTTGAAGACGATTTCTATTTTGATAGCGTAGAAGCTAACCATGGCTACTTCAAAATCCCGAAGAGTATATCTTGGGGAGAGTTTGAACAACTTACAAAGCAAGTAAAGTATAATATGGACATGCTTCAGTTTGATGCTTCTATCGGCTTTATTTACGATCATTTCAAAGCCATTGATATAATTCGCATTTATGCTGAAAATTTAAACATTGAAAAACTTAAGGAAATTAGAACAAAATATATTGAACGTATTAAATAACAATAGATACTGAGATATGAGAATTAAGATATGAGATTCATTTACAAGCTGCTTGTAAACAGAATATTAATGAAACCTCAACTGTTTTAAAAACACACTTATTATAAGAGACTTACCAAAATCTTAGCGAACCATTGTAATAAAACAAAAAGCTCATTCGATGAATGAGCTTTTTGTTTTAAAATTGAGGATGTCTTACCCTATTAGGTCTTCGTCTTCTCTTACGTTTTTCAATTACAAGAGGGAAAGAAAATGATAATTCGTGAGCACCTGTATTAGTCTGCACCAATTGAGTTATCGTATAGTCATAACTGTATGCTAATTTAAATCTATCTGTAACAATACCTGCCATCAAAATAACTGCATCGTAATTCAACTGAAAGTTTTGGTTAAACCAAAATCCAAAAACTAAAGAACTTTTGCTCAAATACAATCCGTAGTTCATTTGAGTAAATTCACCCTGCTTCTGAAACAACAAGGCTGGCGCTAAAACTAAACCATTAGCTTGAAGACTTCCCGACAAATTAAACTGAGCTCCAGCATGAAAAGTATACTTCGCATTTAACTGATCGTCTTCAAAATCATCGAAACTAAGGTTTGGTTGATTAACATGACTGGCTGCTGCACCAAAATAGTAATTCTTATAATAAGCCATTACACCTAAAGAAAAATCCATTCCATTCCAACTCCTATTACTAGGGTCACCAGCTGTATTATGAGGGAATACATCACCATAAATTGGTGAAACTTGATCTGGGAATACCAGATTTTTAAAATTAAGCTTCTTTTGAATTACAGAAGCTTGAATTGCTGGACGAAATACCAAATCATCATTTATACGTAAAAAAAATGAGTAGGCTCCAGCGAAAGATGTTGTTGTAATAGCACCATCACCTTGATCATCTTGCATTACTAGTAATCCTAAACCCCCATTTATGCCCGAAAAGAAATTATCATATGAAAAACTATATGAGACATATGGGTAATCTAAATTTGGCCATTGATTACGATAATTCAAACTTATATTACCATGATCGCTAGATCCTGCCAAAGCCGGATTCAAATATAACTTGTTCGCATAAAACTGCGAAAAACGAATATCTTGAGCACTACCTACGAAGCTTATTCCAAAAACAAAAAACATAATACTGACTATAAGCTTATTCATGTAATTATCACTTTTTACAATTAACTCTTTACAACCAATAAACATTGACTGCAAAGAACACAATTTAAAACTAAATAAATTAATTATAGGAAAGAATTTTTATTCCTCAGAACCAAATCTTTAAAGAATTACAATTTCACTATATTAATACAAACTTAATCAGTAATACAATTAGGTTTGTAATGAAAGAGTTGATCAATAAAGATCAACTCTTTCATTCAAAATACATATAACTGGCCTAGCGAACTAAGATCACATTTCCTTTTTCTTTTACTTTTCCATCTAACATCACAACCCATACATAAGCTCCAATCGGACAAGCTTTACCTTTATAAGTGCCATCCCATCCTGTAGCATAACCAACCTCATCGGTCTTATACATAAGCTCTCCCCATCGGTTATAGATGTACATCTCAAACTTATCAGTCACATTGATATCCTTTAAATAGAAACGATCATTTTCATTTCCTGATAATGGCGTAAATGCATTTGGAGCTTCAATTCCAATTGGTTTTACAAGCACTTCAACAGTGTCTTTTGCAATACAACCAAGATTATCTACAACTTTAAGCTTATACACTCCAGACTTACCAACTTCCAATTCAGACAATACACTACCATCACTCCAATCATACACATATGGACCATAGTCAGGGTCAAGGTTAGGAGCGAAGGTTATTGTTTGACCTTCAAAAATAACAATACCAGGCTGAACTGTATTATCAAGTTCAAACTTAGGAAGAGGGTTCATCACAATTTTTTGAATAAGTTCACAATCGTTCTGTGCAACCCTTAGCTCATACTCGCCAGGCTTCACAATTGTTCTTTCCCAAGCTGTAAAACCATCACTCCAAACTGGATTAGAGAGGTCTTTAGTATTTACAAGAAGCGTTTCACCTTCACAAAGATTTACATTTTCTCCAATCTCTGGATTAGGCAATACTTCGACTTTTACAGATCCTGAAGCAACGCAACCATACTTATCAGTCACTTTTATTTGGTAATCATTCACTCCAACATGTCGTTTAGTCAACTTAGGGTTTGAATTATTCGGTTCATCTAAATCACTTGCATTTGTCCAGTTGATCTCCTTTGTATCACCCGATATAATTGTTGTCAATTCAATTTCCTTACACTCACCTATAGTTGTATCACGAATAGTTTTAATAGTAGGTAGTGGAGCAACTGTAACATTTATAATATCATTCCCAATACAACCATACTTATCTTCTACTTCAACAACATAAAGAGTTGTTTCCCCTGCAGTAAAATTTGGAGTCTTAGAAAGTGGTTCTTTTAGATATCGACTTGGAGACCATTTAATATTATCTTCTTCAGTTGTAGCCCTTAATTGTATCATTCCACAAGATCCAACAGTAACATCATCCATAATCTTAACAATAGGTAAAGAATCAACTTTCAAAACAAGTTCACCTTCTTTATTCCTATTTGAGCAACCATATTCATCAGTATACGAATAACGTACTTGATATTCACCATTACCTCTTTGACTTGGGTTAAATTCATTCTCTGCGATACCATCTACCCAATAAATCCCTCCTACTGGTAATCCCTTAGTTAAAACATCCTTACCATCTTCACATACACCATAAGTTGGGAAATTAGCTAAGCTTACATCAGGTAACTTGCGAAGCGTAACTAAAGAATCTAATTTTGAAGAGCAACCCGTAGCCTCATTTAGTATCGTGATACCAATCTTACTACCCTCTACAATATTCCCCCATGTGATTTTTGTTCTTAAGCCTTCTGCAGGTGTTGTAAATTCACCTCCATCAACTAACCAACCATAGTTGATATTAGGTAGTAAATCTGTATTATAAGCTACTCTATCTTCCAATACACAAAGCGTCATACGACCAAATATTTTTGAGTTTGGTAGAGGATTAACAGTTAACTTCTTAGAATTAGAATATCGTTCAGTTGTGGTACACTTATCAGTCACGGCACAGCTATAATATCCAACTTCAGTCAAACTTGCTGGATTGATAGTCAACTCTGGAGCAGTCTCTCCTTTCATAATTACACCATCCTTTTGCCATTGATAAACGACATTATTTCCATCAACCGCTATCATAAATTGAGCATCTTCTCCATCACAAATTTCCATTCCAGGACTTTCACTCAATATTTTAAGTTGTGGTATAACCTCTAATTTCATAATAGAATGCTTATCTAAACCACAAGATGAACTAACGACACATTTATATTCACCTGCATCACTTACACTAATATTTTGCAATTTAAACTCAGAACTCTTAGCACCGTCAATATCAGTATTGTCTTTTTGCCACTGATATTCTAAATTATCACCACCATAAACAACTGAGAATACTATTTCATCATAATTTTCACAAACTATAATATCATCGCTTTTGCTAATAAAGAATGGTAATTTATTCAATGAAAGATTAGCCTCGCTAGATACGTTGCCACATTTTCCACTAATATCAACAGAATAGACACCTGCCGAATCCATAGGTGTATTCAAAATTTCTAATATGCCTTGGCTTGAAATTCGTTTACCATTACGTTTCCATTCATAAGTTAATAAGGAACCCGAAACATCTGGAATCCATTGTAAATCTTCCAATTCACAAATAGTTTTATCAGTTAGGTGTGATTTCAAAACTGTAGTTTGATACACAGTTACATTTACTTCTTGTGTTAGATTTGCACCTTCACCTTTAATTTCACAACGATACTTACCACTATCTGAAATATCAAGGCTTGGAATTGAATAATTCAATTCATGATGCCCAAGAGGCGTTGTTCCTTTATACCAATCAATAGAAAAGACTTTTCCCTCTACACTAATATTCAAATTTAATGGCTCTCCAAAACACTTCTCAATATTTGCAGTACCTAGTCCAGTAATTAATTTAATTGGATCTTTAACAGCCAAGTATCCTGATGTAAATCTCACACCACAATCACCAGTAATAGTACAATAATACTCTCCTGCATCTGCGAGACTAAGATTACTAATTTCTAAAGTTTTTGTAATCTCACCGACTAATTCCTTATCAATACCTGAAGTATTAACATGATGCCATTCAAAATTTAAGTTACTTCCTGTTACTTCCAATTTAAACTCATAATCTTCACCAACATATACAACATCTCCTTTAATAGATTTTTTAAGTATTGTATTTGGATTTACAGTAAGATTAGCCGTTGCTGTCTTATCAGTTCCACAAGAACTCACAATACATCTAATAGCATATATTATTGGAGTAATCGTATCTTTAGGTTGAACATTCGAAAGAACTAATTCTGATTTACCATCTAATGCTGCTGCTACAGCTACATCATCAACAAACCATCGATAAATTAAATTCTCACCTGTTGTTACTGCTTTAAAAATTACATTTCCACCTTGACAAGCTGTTTGATCATCAATAGGTAAGAGTGTTGGCAATGGATGTATATCCTGATAACCGATACTAAAATCGGTACCACAAGCATTTGTAACCTCTACTTTATAATTACCTTCTTCTGCAACTTCAGCTGTAAGTAAATCTAAGCTTAAACCTGTTTCATCAGCTATAACACCGTCATTAAACTTCCAAATGATACTCTCACCAGTAGTAGCGTCATATGCAATTGGACCTAACTCAAGTAGTTCGTTCTCACAAACTGCTGTTAGATTAAGATCAGTTGTTATATTTGGAACATCATCAACCACTACACTAGCTGTATAAACTACCGCAGTACCACAAGTTCCTTGAACAGAACATTCATATGTTCCTTCATTTGTTTCTGTTACAGCATCAACTGTAAAAGTAGCCACATTTCCAGGGTTCGTAACTCCTACAGGGACTGTCCATGTATAAGTTGGGTTATCACCTTCAATAATAGCTTCAAACAATAAAGCATCACCAACACAAAGTGATTTATTGATCCATTCAGGAGATACCTTCGTGATAATATCTAAAACATCAATTTGTATCGATTTAGATTGAATCATACACTGATCTTCAACCGTCACCTTATACAAACCACTTTCAGAATCAGTAACATTCAATTTACTATATGATGCAGTAGTAACTGTCAAATCTATATCATCTTTAGTCCAAGCATATGACGCAGAAACCGCAGGTCCTGTTGTAATTCCAATACTTAAAGCGATATCATCAGTTGGACAAAGCTCATTAGCATGAACCAAATCAGCTAATGCCAGATCAGGATAATGAGAAATACTAAAAGACTTAGGTATCGCTGGACAAACACCAGCAGTCACACCTACAGAATAGGTTCCATTTGTAGCATCAGCTGCAATTAGATCTATGCTTGAGTTAGTACCAAAATTTCTTGCACCTTCAGTCCACTCATAAGTATTAGGTGTAGAACCTGTCAAACCGCTCACAGCGAAGCTTGCTCCATCACCATTACATAATTGCACACTTGCAATATCTGCGAAACTGGCTGGTATATCAACTCTAACACCAACTTCATTCGAAATATTATCTTCATACCCTCCTGTTCTCTTCACTACTGCTCTAAACTTCCAAGTATTCATGGCATCTGTAGCAGTTGTAATAGTAAGAATTGATGAAGTTGGGTTGGGAACAACTGTTCCTAATCCACCAATTGGATTATAACCAGAACCTGAATCATATTCCCAATCACACGATGTTGCATTTTTATATTGAACTTCGAATGCAAAAGAGTTTCCTTCACAAACTACAGCAGGTTCTGCTTGTACAAGTATTCTATTTTCTTTTACTACAGTTAGAGTTGCTGTATTACTATTTGCATCAACACATGTCCCACTCACTTCACAGTAATAAGTATTACCACTGTTAGTTAAAAGAACAGAAATCAAGCTTAAAGTATTAGTTGTAGCTCCTGAAATAGAAGATACTACCCCCCCTTTATTTACAAACCACTGATAAGTTAAACCAGTACCTGTTGCAGCCACTGTAAATATTGCAGATCCCATTTCATCAACAGTTTTATTAACTGGATGACTTGTTATTCTCACATTCTCATTAACAGTAAATAAGGCTTTATTAGACGTTGCAGACTTACATTTACCACCTACAACACAATGGTAATTGTGTCCATTATTTGTTAATACATTATTTACAGATAAACTTGCATTTGTTTCTGTTATCCCCATTGAAACATCATTATCATACCATTGATATGAGAATGGTCCCTCTCCGGTAGCTGTTACGCTAAATTCTGATGCAGGTAATACGTCCTGACAAATCTCTATTGGTGTAAGAACACTTGCTGTTACATTCTCTTGCACATTAACTGTAAAATCCAATTCTGGTCTAGTACAGTCTGGTGTTGAACTAAGGATACATCTATAATAATTTTCACCAATTGATGTTAAACCATCAATATGGTAGTCCTTATCTGTAGATAAACTAGCTCCATCAATTGCCCCACCTAGAGCAACTATTTTATACCAATTGTAAACCAAATTATCACCTGTACCTTGAACTTGCAAGTCGAATGGTACGCCTTCACAAACATCTTGACTTGCTGGTGATACAGCAGCTAAACTAATTGCATCGACAACATCTATAGAAATTGAAGATGTTTTAGTTGTACAATCATCTTTTACAACAACTTTATAGATTCCACTTTCTCCAACACTAGCACTTAAATCACTATATATTGGATTATTTGAACCAATGCCTCCCGCATCTTTTGTCCAAGTATAAGAAATTCCTGGTGCAAATGAACTTGGAGTTGCATCTAAATTAATAGGATCTCCAATACAAAGAGGACTCGTATGTGCTAAATCTGGAAATACTAGATCTGGATGATGAGAAATATCAAAGTTTTTTGTTAGAGTTGGACAAAGAGCATTAGTAATACTTACAGAATAAGTTCCATTAAGTGCAGCTCCAGCATCTAAGTTCAAACTTGATTTTGTACCTAGGTTTCTTACTCCTTCACTCCACGCATAAGATAAAGGTTCTGTTCCTGCGGTAACAGTAACATTAAAACTTGCACCTGTATTAGGACATAAAGTTACATCTGCAATAGGAGTAAAAACGACTTTCTGATAAACTGTTACTTTAGCAATACTTGATTCAATACCATCGACTAAAGCTCTAAACTGAAAACCATCCATACTAAAAGAAGATGGGTTTATTGTTAAAGTATTTTCAGTACTACTAGATGGAGTATATACAGAAACTGAATTACCAGCAATATCTATTGCCTTAAAATTAACTCCATTATCATCACTATATTGCCATATACACGCGCTTGCTGAAGCCTTAAACTTCACAGTAAAACTGAACGCACTTCCCTCGCAAATTTGTTTATTTTGTGGTTGACTTGTAATTTTATTTGTCACATCAACTGTTAAAGTAGCTGGATCTGAGTCAAGATCTAAGCAATCTCCTTTGACTTTACAGAGATAAATATCACCACTATTAAAGTCTGATTTAGGTATCGTTAAAGTTTTTGTTTTAGCTGTGGCATAAGTACCCAGACTTGAACTATTCTTATACCATTGATAAGATAAATTTGTTCCCGTTGCATCTACAGAGAATGTTACAAAAGGTGCATCATCGGACACACTAACACTAACTGGCTGAGTTGTGATTCTGACATCCTCATTTACTGTAAACAAGGCTTTATTAGACTCTGCCGATTTACATGCGCCATCTACAACACAATGATAATTGTGTCCATTATTTGCTAATACATTATTAACAGATAAACTTGCAGTAGTTTTACCTGACATCAATACATCATTATCATACCATTGGTAAGTATATGGACCTTCACCTGTAGCTGTCACAGCAAAACTCGATGTTAATAAATCTTCACAAATAACAATAGGTAATGGATCAACAACTGCAACATTCGCTTGTACATTAACTGTAAATTCTTGTACTGGTTGAGTACAATCTGGTGTTGAACTAAGAACACATCGATAATAATTTGGACCTATTGTTGTTAATCCATCAATATGATAGTCTTTATCTGATGATAAACTTACTCCAACTATTGCCCCACCTGGAGCATCAATCTTAGACCAGTTGTAAACTAAATTATCGCCTGTACTATTAACTTGTAGGTCTACTGATTCTCCTTCACAAATTGTTTGTACTGGAGATATAGCTGCTAGAGTAATTGCATCTAAAACAGTTATTGGAATTGAAGATGTTCTTGATATACAATCATCTTTTACAACAACTTTATATATGCCGCTTTCTGCCGTTGTAACATTTAACTTAGCATATGCTGAAGCTGAACCAACAACCGTTGTGCCTTTCGTCCAAGCATAAGTAGCAGATACTGCAGGACCTTCAGTTAATAAGGCACTTAAATTAATATTATCTCCTATACAAAGAGGACTTGTATGTGCAAGGTCAGTTAATACTAAATCTGGATGATGAGTAATATTGAAAACATCTGGAACAGGATTACAAACACCATTACTTACCGTAACAGAATAAGCTCCATCTATTGCCGAGGCAGCGTTCAAATTTAAACTTGAACCTGAACCTAAATTAGTAGCACCTCTAACCCACTCATAAGTGAAAGGGCCTGTTCCTGTTAGTCCAGTTACATTAAAACTTTCACCCGTATCAGGACAAAGAGTTGCATCTGCAATATTATCAAAAACAACTTGTTCATAAACCTTTACAGTAGCTATATTCGATAGATTATCTGCATAACCAGTTCTTTGAACACGAGCTCTAAACTTCCAAGTATTCGTTTCCATCACCGTTGTTGCACTTGTCACTGTTAAAGTAGAAGATGTTCCTCCAGATGAAACAGTTCCTAATCCTCCAATTGGAGCAAAGCCTGATCCACTATCATATTCCCAAGTACAAGCATCCGTTGTACTTTTATATTCTACAGTAAAAGTAAACGAAGCTCCAACGCAAGCTTCTGCATTTAAAATTGTACTCGTAATTCTATTATCTCGATTTACAGTAAGAGTTGCTTCTTCTTCCTTTGAATCACAAGAGTTTGTAACGACACACTTATATTTATATCCATTTTTTGAGAAAGGCACTGAAACTAAAATCAAGCTAGCAGTTTTTGCTGAAGCTGGGCTACTACCCATACTCACAAAAACTGCTCCACCAGCTGTTGTTTTCTCAAACCACTGATATGTAATAGTACCCCCACCTGTAGCCGTAACAGAGAAAGTAGCTGATTCATTTTCATCTATCGTTTGATCAGTAGGTGGTGTCATCGTAATATCTTTAATGACATTAAAGCTTACTGTATTTGAAACGGCAGCTTCACAGAAATCACCACTTATTTCACAATGGAATAAATGAGTATCATGATTCGATAAATTAGAAACGGTTAAATCAGTGGTTTTTGTTCCCGTATAATCTGGACCATCATTTATTTCCAAACCTTTTTTAAACCATTTATAAGATAAAGTACCTTCTGCAGTTCCGGCAACTGTAAATGTTACCGAGCCATCATCTTCACAAGGTGTTTTTGCAATTGGTTGCAAAGTAATTTTTGCATCTTCACGTACATCAACAACAAAATTAACATCAATGTTACCGCAACCATTTGCAGATATAAGTTCACATTTATAGGCTCCATCATCCGTTAAATCAACTGTACCTAGGTTAAGAACATTTGGAATAGGCTGTACCCCTAAATCTAATCCACCTTTTGTCCATTTATAAGACAAACCATCACCTTCTCCGTTAACAACAAGACTTAGTAATTCACCAATACATGGTTTGGGGTTCAGTTCTGAATTTGAAACAACTTTAATAGGTTCAAATACATTTACTTTTGCAATAGTTGTTATGTCACCACAATAATCAGAACTAATCTTAGCTGTATAATTACCTGATGAAGTTGGATGTACTGCAGCAGAAATTGTAGCCATTAATCCATTTCCAAGAAGACTATCATCTGGTTTCAACCATAATGGATCCTTATAATCACCACCAACTACTGTCATATTTAAAAGAATATCACCTTCACATTCATTAATATCAGCAATTGCATTTATACTTGGTTTATCATGAACGACAACATTGAAAGTTCCTTCAACAGGACCACAACTACCTTCAACGATATACTTGTAAGCATAAGTTCCTGCTGTTGCTAATTCCTCAGTAGAAATAACTTTTTTGTTTAACTCTCCAGCTATCTCAGTTCCATCCTTATACCATTTAATTGATGCATAAGAACCTGTTACATTAAGAATTAATGTCGTGTGTTCCCCTTCGCAAATATCCAATACAACGGATGGATCTTTAGTAACAACAACATTGGTCAAAATATTTAATGTTTGTTTAAATATTTTAAGACCACAACCTGTTGTTATTTCGCAAGAATACAAACCTGCATCATCCATGTCTAATAATGGAGTATCATAAAATGAGGTTGAAACACCTAAGCTTGTCCCATTAAAGAACCAAGCAAATGTTGGGTTTCCCACATAGCTTACCTCAAAATGATGCGTTAAGCCTTCACATTTATCTACTGATTCAGGGTTCAAATCACTTGTGATATCATCAACACTCAAAGTTCCTTTAGCTTGTTGAGTAGAACAAATACCATCACTTACTACGCAGGTATATTCACCAGCATCAGTCAATTTTACAGGATTAAACTCTAATACAGAACTAATTTCTCCTGCAATATCGACTCCTAATTGATCTTTCCACTGATATGTTAGTCCTGCAGGTGGCGTTTCAACTATGGCTTTCAAGCTCACATTACCTCCAACACAAGCTTTTATAGGAACAATAGGTTTTAAAATAAAACTATCAACTAAATCAATAGTAAATGAAGTATGTATGTCATCGCAATCGTTTATTGCTGTAACCTTCCAGCCTCCCTCCGTTAATGCGTCAACTGTAATGTCAAATGATTTATTAGTCCCTAAATCTCTGGTAATACCTTTAGCTGTATTCGTAGCTATATAAGCACTTGCAAAACCTTCATCAAGAATTGTTACAGTAACAATATCATCCGAACAATAAGGTCCATCTTTTGAGAATGAAACGCCAGTTAGTAGCGATTTGGGTTTTATAGAAAGCGTACTGGTAGAACTTTTAATATCACAATTATTGCTCACAGTAATAGTATAGTCACCAGCCATATCAAGTGAAACTGAAGCTAAACTAAACGAATTAGACGTGAAATCAGCTGGTTGTTTATCGACTTTTGCAGCATCAGGAACATCCCAATTATATACATAAGAATCACTTGTAGTTTCTAATTCTACAAGATATGTTTGAGGCTCTCCTTCACAAATTGATACTGGACTTAAGCCTTTAATCTTAATTTCTGGATCAATAGGATTATTTACTAAGCTTTCCTCAATTGAATTTCCTTCACAAGTAAGCCCCTCTCCAACAGCGTATGTTGTAGCAACTGCTACTCTATAAGACTCATCATCTATATCTGGTGTTAAATTATAAGTAGGCACAGACGTGACCCTCATTAGATCAGAACCATTCTTATACCAAGAATACTCAAGAGTAGAATTTGCAGGAGTATAGTTACTTACTAATTTTGCTTCGAGTGTTATTTCTTTTATTTCGC
>JADGEF010000168.1 GCA_016744515.1 Marinifilaceae bacterium
TAACTCGCCTCCATCTTTACTTTCTTTTTCTTAATACGCTCGTTTTTTAGCATTCTCAGAAGCTTTTCTGACATATTGCGCTTTACAGCAACAAATGAGGCATGATCCAAAACTTCAACCTTACCTAATTCATCCTTCTCGAGTTGTCCTTTTTTCATAAAGAAACCGACAATATCCATTTTATTAACTTTGTCTTTTTTACCAGCATCTATATAGATAGTTAGCCATTCTGGATCTTCTGGTAATGTTAGGTTATCAGGAATAATCATTTCTTCAATGTCTTGATTGATGAAGTCTGGTAAATAGTCACTATCGGCTAAAATAAAATATGATTTACCTGAAGCATCCATTCGTGCTGTACGTCCGTTACGGTGCGTGTAAGCATCAGATGTGGTTGGTAGCTGGTAATGTATCACATGTTTAATTGAAGGGATGTCGAGTCCTCTAGAAGCTAAATCAGTAGTGATTAGAATTTGGTGAGAGCCGTTTCTAAATTTAATTAGAGCCTTTTCACGATCCTCCTGTTTTAATCCACCGTGAAAGGTGTCGTGTTGAAGATGTGAATCTTTTAATAGGTCACTTATTCGATCTACTGTGTCGCGATGATTACAAAATACCAATGTGGCTTCGTTGCCATTGTGACAAATTAAGTTGAAAAGGGCAGCTAGTTTATCTTTACCATCAGCTCTAACTATTTTCTCAACAAGAGATTCTTTTGGTGTATCAACCAAATAATTAATCTCAAAAGGATTTTTAACGCCTGTAAATTCAGGTATACTATCACTCTTTGTTGCTGATGTAAGAATCCTTTTTTCGACAAATTCTAGTTGCTCAATAATTTCAGCCATTTCTCTATGGAATCCTAGTTCCAGAGATTTATCAAACTCATCTAAAATGATGGTATTGATGCTATCTGGAGAAAAGTTCTCACGACGAAGGTGGTCTGCAATTCGGCCTGGCGTTCCAATAAGAACAGCAGGAGGAGTAGAAAGGCTATTTTTCTCAATTTTCATTGCGTGCCCTCCATAACAGCAGTTCACTTTAAAAGGAGATGCTAAACTTTTAAAAACTGATTCTATTTGAATTGCAAGTTCACGAGATGGTGCTAAAATTAAAGTTTGAACGCCTTTTTTTGATTCATCAAGTTGATTAAGAAGAGGAAGAAGAAAGGCTAAAGTTTTTCCTGACCCAGTAGGGGATAGAAGAACGATATCATCATTTTTTTTCCATGCTTCAATGCATTTCTCTTGCATTGGCTTTAAGTCTTTAATTCCTAATTTCTTTAAAATTTCTTGTATGTCAATCTTGTTTTCTTGCATGCGGCAAAAGTAACTCTAATTTCGTAATAAAACAGTTATCAGATGAATTTACATTATCCATGATAATTCATCTGATAACTATGCTTTGAAGTGAGAAGATTACCTTATTTTTGGCAATCTTAAATTGAGAAATTATGGAGATGGTTAAAAAGCCAAAAGCAGAACAGGAAAAGAAAGACGGATACTTTCTTCGTAAGGTTGCTAAACGAATGGGTGGGGAAAGCCATTAGTGATTTTGAGCTAATTTCGTAATAAAACAGTTATCAGATGAATTTACATTATCCATGATAATTCATCTAATAACTATGCTTTGAAGTGAGAAGATTACCTTATTTTTGGCAATCTTAAATTGAGAAACTATGGAGATGGTTAAAAAGCCAAAAACAGAACAGGAAAAGAAAGACGGATACTTTCTTCGTAAGGTTGCTAAACGAATGGGTAAAGCCATTGTTGATTTTGAGTTGATAGAGGAAGGGGATCGTATTATGGTTGGTGTTTCTGGAGGGAAAGATTCTTTGGCCTTACTAGAGTTACTTGCTTTAAGGCGAAAATTTAAGAAACAAAATTTTGAAGTCGTTGCTGTTCATATTAATGTTTTGGAATTGCCTTACGAAGTTGATAGAGAGTTTTTAAAAGGGTTTTGTGAAAATTTGGATGTGCCTTTAGTTTATCGAGATATAAATGTGGATTTTGAACGTCCAAGCAAAAAGCCTGCATGTTTCCGTTGTTCTTGGCATCGGAGAACCACACTCTTTAAAATGACTGATGAATTTAAATGCAATAAACTTGCTCTTGGTCATCATATGGATGATGCTATTGAAACCTTATTGATGAACATGATGTATCAGGGTGCTGTTTGTAGTATGCCAGCTAAACTGAGTATGTTTCAAGGAAATGTCATTTTAATACGACCATTGATACTTCTTAAAGATGCCGAGATGCGTGAATATAGCCGCATCCGTAAATTTGTATTAGAAAAAGAACTTTGCCCGCACGAAGATATCACCAAACGAAAGGAGACAACGAAGATGATTGAACGGATTGCAGGTGATGATTCACGTATCAGAACAAACATGTTCAGATCTATGAGTAATGTTCAAACTGAGTATTTGCCAATAATTCCTAAAAAAAAGCTTAGTTGAGTTAAGTTTATTTAATTTGAATAAGCTATTTTTAAGCTTTAATTAATTTTAGTTTACACAGGAATTTATTGCTCATATTACTATAAAATTAAAATATGGCTAAAGAGATATTAGTATTAGATATAGAAACCACTGGTTTTTTGAATCAGGGTGGGAAAATTGTAGAAATTGGAATTGTTAAGCTTGATTTAGATACGGGAGATGTTATTCCTGTTTATGATTCTTTAATTAAAGAAGATGGTCTTAATTCCTCTCATACCCGTGGTGGTTTTGGATGGATTTTCCAGAATTCCGACTTGGAATTCGAAGATGTTTTAGAAGCACCGAGCTTAGAAAGTCAAAGAGAGGAAATTCAAAATATTTTAGATCGATATAGAGTAACGGCTTATAATAAAGCTTTTGATTTTGGTTTTTTAAAAGATAGGGGTTTTAAAATAAAGGAATTGGATTGTCCAATGCTTTTGTCGACTCCAATAGTAAAATTACCAGCTGCAAATGGTCGTAGAGGATTTAAATGGCCTAAAGTTGAAGAAGCTTGGGATTATTTCTTTGGAGACACAGAATATATTGAAGCTCATAGAGGACTGGATGATGCCATTCACGAAGCAAAAATAGTTCATAAATTATATCAGATGGGCGAATTCCCTTATACGGTAAGTTTATTCGACTAGATATAAAAAAAAACTACTTCAAACGAAGTAGTTTTTTTTATTCGGTTCTAACATGCTCTGCCTTTACGCTATCGATTTTACTGAAACGTTCTAATATTTTATCGACTTCACTCTGGCGAATGCTTAATGTGATTCTGCATGTAAGATTAAAATTTTGATCGATCTGTGGTGGTTGTTCTTCTTTTATTATTCTCATAACATCATTCATCACTAGATAATCGAAATGTATATCGTAGATGTCGTTAACTGTCTTGTCAATTATTTCTGCATTTGATATTGCATCAAATGCAGCTGTTTTGTAGGCTCGAATTAAGCCACTTACACCAAGTTTAGTTCCTCCGAAATATCGAACAACAACAATTAAAATATTGGTTAAGTCTGTGGATAGTATTTGGCCTAATATTGGCTTTCCAGCAGTTGATGAAGGTTCACCATCATCATTGGCTCTAAAGTCCTTTTTATCAGCTCCAAGCATGTATGCGTAGCAATGATGACGAGCATCGTAATATTCTTTTTTTAATTTATCAATCTCATCTTTGATATCAGCTTCACAGCTTACAGGAAAAGCATAGGCTATAAACTTACTCCCTTTCTCCTTATACATACCTTCTGATGTTGATTGAATGGTTTTGTAACTATCTGTTTGCATTATCAGTAGTTTGTAATTATTAACCTAGGTTATTGTGCAAGTATTATATTTGCAATAAATGCTAAAGTGATTCCTAAACAATTTAGTTTGCTAATTATCTTTTTATAAAGAAAGAGACCAAATATAAGAGATAAGGATACAATACCAATATTTATCATGCTAAAAACGACCGAACTTTTGAAACAAATCAGAATTTCAGTGGATGAAAGTATAGCAAGGAGAACAAGAAGCATTAATTTGTTTTTAGTTTAGTGTCAAAAAAAAGAGCTGCTCTTTTTAGAACAGCTCCTTCGAATATTTTAGAAATGTAAGGCCTATCGGTATTTACATTTTTAATTTCTTATTTATTTCGTCAATTTGAGTTTTGAAAGCTCTATCTGTATCAATTAGATTATTAACTGTTTTACAAGCATGAAGTACAGTAGCGTGATCTTTCTTTCCAATTTGAGAACCAATACTTGATAAAGATGCTTTAGTCATCGATTTTGAAAAATACATTGCAATTTGACGAGCTTGTACAATTTCACGTTTTCTCGTTTTAGCTTGAAGTAAATCAATCGCCATATTGAAATGGTCACAAACAATTTTCTGAATATAATCAATTGAAATTTCACGTTTGGTATTCTTCACCAATTTGTCAATAATCTCAATTGCTAATTCTAGGTTCAATTCTTTTTTGTTCAGAGTTGACTGAGCTAAAAGAGAAATAAGAGCTCCTTCTAATTCACGAACATTGTTGATAACATGTGTTGCGATATATTCAATTACATCATTCTCTAGAACAATACCATCTTTATAAGCTTTTTGTTGAAGGATACGAACTCTTGTTTCGTAATCAGGATTTTGCAAATCTGCAGATAACCCCCATTTGAAACGAGAAAGTAAACGGTTTTCCATTCCCTTTAATTCAATAGGAGCTTTATCTGATGTTAAGATTAATTGCTTTCCTGATTGGTGAAGGTGATTGAAAATATGGAAAAATGTATTTTGTGTTTTTTCCTTACCAGCTAACTCTTGAATATCGTCAATAATTAAAATGTCGATCATTTGATAGAAATGGAGGAAATCATTTTTGTTATTGTTACGAATAGCTTCAGTAAACTGAGTTTGGAATTTTTGAGAGCTAACGTATAAAACTGTCTTTTCTGGATGAAGCTCTTTAGCTTTCAATCCAATAGATTGTGCCAAGTGAGTCTTACCTAATCCAGAATCACCATATAATACAAGCGGGTTAAAAGCCGTTCCTCCAGGATTCTCTGAAACAGCCCAACCAGCAGAACGAGCTAATCGATTACAATCACCTTCAATAAAGTTGGAAAAAGTATAATCAGGGTTTAACTGAGAATCAATTTGTAACTTTTTAATTCCAGGTATTACAAATGGATTTTTAATGCTAGGTTCCTCTTGTGAGAAAGGGTTTCTAACTGGGCGATTTTTTGTGTTTGCAGGATTGTTTCCAGGAACAACAACAGATAGAGGTTTCACATTTTTCATGTGATTATTCTCCATTACTACATTGTATTCCAATTTAGCATTCGAACCAAGTTCTTTTCTTAAAGTTTTTCTAAGCAGATCAATATACTTCTCTTCCAAGTATTCATAAAAGAAATGGCTTGGAACCTGTAAAGTAAGAATTTCATTCTCCAATTTTAATGGTACAATAGGTTGAAACCATGTACTATAGCTGATTGGTGAGACGTTGTCCTTAATTACGGTTAAGCAATTTTCCCAGATTTGGAAGTGATTAGTGTTCATTTTCTTGTTCAGAATTTTTAAGCGTTTTAATGGTTAGATTTTGTTGAGTCATGCAAATTTGGATAAAAAAAATCTGTAAAAAAAATGATTTTAAACTTGACTTTTTAAAAAGAAGATTTAACCCTTGAAACATCAGCTGTTAGAGAATGAAAAAAAATAAATAAAAATTAATCACCTGTTTAAGAGTGGGTTAGATTGATGTCGTGTCTTAAGTCGTTGACTGGTAGGATTTATGGCAAATCCAAATTTAATTAATTTAAATAAGAAAGAGTCACGAATTTATTAACAAAATATGTCATTTCTTGAATTGAATTATTAAGGGATATCGACCGAGTTTTATGGTGGATTTGCATTTAATTAATGTACATAATCTATGTCTTGAAAAAATAATTTTATTGATAATTTATTCTTTTCATTTTATTTCTGAAAATAATTATTGAGAACTCTTCGAAAACGAATATTTTTTTATTTTGAATTATTTCAATATTTTTGATATCAAAATAGTATCAAAAATATATGACTATGAAACAAGAAAGAAGTTTTACCCCGGTATCGGGCTATTTAATAGTGTTTTTAGTTTTGTTTTTAATTTTGGCTGGAATTTTAGGGCTTGTAGTTATTCGCCATCCTGCATTTATTATTACTATTTTGCTTGGTGTTTTTATGACACCTGGTTTTGTGATAATAAACCCTAACGAATCAGTAGTATTAGTTTTATTTGGGGAATACAAAGGAACTGTAAAGACAAACGGATTTTTCTGGGTTAATCCATTCCTATCGAAGAGAAAGGTATCTTTGCGAGCAAGGAATCTTGACAGTGATCCTATTAAAGTGAATGATAAGATTGGTAATCCAATAATGATTGGTGTTGTATTGGTGTGGCGAGTAAGCGATACATTTAAGGCAACTTTTGATGTTAATGATTATTCAAATTTTGTTGCTATTCAATCTGAAGCAGCTATTCGAGGGATGGCAGGTTCTTATCCTTACGATCATTTTGAGGACGAGCAAGCTGAAATTACATTGCGTTCAGGTGGAAATGAAGTTAGCGAAATGCTTGAAAGGGAGCTTTCAGAAAGATTGGAGATTGCTGGAATTGAGGTTGTGGAAGCTAGGATTAATTATTTAGCATATGCTGCTGAAATTGCTGGTGCTATGCTACGACGTCAGCAAGCTACTGCAGTTGTTGCTGCACGATTTAAAATTGTGGAAGGTGCTGTGAGTATGGTAGAGATGGCTCTTGAACAATTAAAGGAAAAAGATGTAATTGAACTTGACGAAGAAAAGAAAGCTACGATGGTGAGTAGTTTGATGGTTGTTCTTTGTTCTGATAAAGATGCGACACCTGTTTTAAATACGGGAAGTTTGTATCAATAGTATTTTAAAATATGACAAAAAAGAAATCCTTTGTTTTGCGATTAAATCCAGAAATTTACAAGAAGCTGGAGAAATGGGCTGCTGATGAATTTCGGAGTGCAAATGGGCAAATAGAATGGATTATTGATAAAGCCCTTAAAGATTCTGGGCGTATGAAGAAAAATGATCCAGATCTAGATGAAATTGATGAGTCAGAAGGTTCATAGATTAAAGAGGTTGTTGCTAGTCAATAACCTCTTTTTT
>JADGEF010000169.1:0-4495 GCA_016744515.1 Marinifilaceae bacterium
TTTGTTTGAATTTATTTTGAATAATGTGCTTATTCTACTTTCTCAGTTTTATATTTTTTGTAGTTGAAATAAGCTGCAATACTTAATACGATAAGAATTCCAACGGTGTAATACACCCAACTTGGAATAGGAACCGGATCTCCTTTTGCGTAAGAATGTAATCCCGCTAGGTAATAGTTTACCCCAAAGTAGGTCATGATGATAGAGCTGTAAGCCCAAACAGAAGCTAAGTTGAAAGTGAAGATCGATTTTAAACCAGGAATATAGCGCATGTGCAATACAAAGCTATAAACCAGTACGCTGACTAATGCCCAGGTCTCTTTAGGATCCCAGCCCCAATAACGTCCCCATGACTCATTGGCCCAAACACCTCCAAGAATGGTTCCGATGGTTAAGCTGTAAAGACCAATGATCATTGTCATTTCACTAATTCGGCTTAATTCAACTACTGTGGTATCTATTCGAGTTTCATTTTTCTTGTTTTTCAACACCATTAAAAATAGACTTAGCATGCCAAGGATTGTTGCTAAAGCAAGGAAACCATAACTACCTGTGATAATTGCAACATGAATGGTTAACCAGTACGACTTAAGAACAGGAACTAGGTTTGTAATCTCAGGATTCATCCACGATAAGTGGGCAACAAATAGAGTTAGACCAGCTAAGATAGATGTTGCTGCCAGAGCAAATTTCGATTTACGGGTAAACAAGAAACCTGATAAAAGGCAGGCCCAAGCCACATAGGTCATCGATTCGAAGCCATTACTCCAAGGTGCACGGCCAGCAATATACCAACGAGCTCCTAAACCAATGGTGTGCATTAAAAATGCAATACTAAGAATAGCGAATGCAATTCGGAATAACCATTTGATCGACATTTTTGGCGTAATGATTTTTGCAACCAAGGCAATAATCAAGATGAAACCAATCAATAGATAATAAGGGAATAGCTTTTTGAAAATATTGATGTTGTTGTAAAGTATCTCAGTTTTGATTTTGGTTTTCGAAGGAATAACTTCTTTACCGTAGGTATTCTGATATTTTTTTATCCCATTAATATACATGTCAGCCGAATCGTAATCGTGCGATTTCATAGCCTGACTCAACATCAATATCGATTTCTTGATGAATAATGAATCTTCGCCTTGAACATGAATAGGTTCCTTTGGATGATACCATGCATGGTTTGAATTTTTTGGATCTGGGAAAAGCTTCAAAAATTCCCCAGTAAAAATCATATAGCTGATATTAACTCTTTCGTCAACAGAGATTATCTCTTTGTCGTATGCAGTTCGATTAGCTGGTTTACGAGAATAGGCATCCTGAACTTTTTTTCTGAGTTTGTATTGTCCTCTTGCGTCAAGGAAATTAGCAAAGCTTGCGTATTTACCACTTGCTCCAATTTCTCTAATTAAGTCTGGATTCCCAACCTTTATAATAGGTGTTTCTTCCCATTTTTGAGGATCAATTATCATACTAAGAAATACCTGCTCAGCATTCAACCCATCAATACGATTCTTTTTACTGATTTTACGGATTACTTCGCTAGCAAGTGTGTTTACAGGTTCAAATCGACCTGTGTTGTCTTGAACAACTAGTTCGCCAAAACTTTTTGCTTGTTCTAAAGGGACTTCAGTTCTTTTCCCAGTTTGAGCGTAAGTTGTAACACTTCCACCTAAGGCAAGAATTAGGATTAATATTGTTTTTAGGCTTTTGCTTTTCATCAGACTCAAAGCTCTGAAACGAGTTCCTGAAGCAATAAGCGACCAAGCCATGCCGGCAATCATTAGAAAGTAACCAAAGTAAGTTACCATCATTCCCCAATGGTCATGATTCACCGATAGAATTGTACCTCCTTCGTCAGTGTCGTATGATGACTGGAAAAATCGGAATCCTTGATATTTTAAAATATTATTCATATAAATACGGTAGTCTTTCTTAATAGAACTCAAGCTGTCAATTAAAGTTACTTCACTGGCGAATGAGGATGGGCTTTTAGAACCTGGATAACGAACAAGTTGGAAATCATTTAACTTGATAGAGAACGGTAGGCTGATATACTTCGATCCATAAGCTATCGAAACATCTAAACCATTAATTTTTGCTTTCTCAGGAGTTCCTACATAGTCTTTAAAACCTTTTACGATCAATTCCTTTTCGTTCTCACCACTTTTAACATCAAAAACCAGTATTGTAGGAGCCTTTTTATCTTGAGTGTTTACATATTTGTATTTAGCTGAAGGGAAAAAGTTTTTAATGATTAAACGGATGCCATTGATCTCGTATAATTTTCTTGGACCAATAGCATGCCATTTGTTACTTTCCATTTGAACGCCTTTTCCACCCATCATGTTTAATTCCTTTACAGGGTAGGGGCTCTTCATTCTCAAACTATCGGTATAAGAAAAATTGGTAGCTTGCTCTGTTTCATTATCACCAAATGAGAATAGATTCTCACCTAGCACTTTATTGCTGTTGTAATCAAGACTGAAAGTTTGCATGCCTTGCATTTGATTATCCGAAGTAGCTACAAAAGTAATCACAGGCATACCACCAGCTTCTTCAATTAGACTAGTTGATGCATTAGGAATATAGTGCTTAAGACTAACCTCAATATCTTTATTGTTTAGAGACAAATCCTCATTAAGATTGACTGAGCTTAAGGCACTCATATTAAGCTTTATCGATTCTTTAGCTTTTTCACCTTCTCCTTCAACAACAATATTTACATAGCTGTCGGTACTTGTTATTTGATTAGAAGCTTTTCCTTCTCTTATGTGCATACTGCCTTCGTAACCTACATAACGAGTAATTCCTGATCCCAAAAGAATAACGATGAATGCAACATGGAAAAGTCCCATTGACCATTTTTCTTTTTTATAAAGTTTATATCTGTTGATATTGGCAACTAGATTAGCTGTTATTAGGAAGAGCAATACTTCAAACCAAGTGGCATTATAAACAACAGCTTTTGCAGCTTGAGTACCAAAATCATTCTCAATAAATGTGGCAGCACCAATAGAAATTGCAAAAATTGCAATCAGAGTGCCCATCATTTGCATGGAGAAGAGAAAATTAAGTAGTTTTTTCATATAGTTGTAAATATATATATATAGAACCCATTAGGCTTATTAGAGATGAAAATGTCTTTTTTTATTGTGGGCTTGAAGATAAGATTTTCCATGTAAAGAGAGCTATAAAAAGGGGAGATTTCGAGTAAAATAATTTAGTTTATATTATATGGTTCTTAAGAGAATAGAATACTTATTAAGAATGGGAATAAATTAATGAAAGATAGATTGTTACGAATGTTTTTGAAACTATTGATAATCAAGAGAAGAAAAAGATAAAAAGGTATTAATATTTAGATATAATAAGTTTAAATAGTCTCTTATTATTGAAATACTTCTTTATACTCTGTAATATTGTAAATGTTAAAAAATATTACAAATTTGAATGACAGTTTGTTGGATTTTATTTTTTAATAGGAAATTGAAGTTTTGATTTAGGAACTGATTTTAATTCACGTCAAATTTCTTAATTAGAACAGAGAATGTAGAATGAAATTATTTTAGAATTTTCAACTAAATACGATCTACCCAGTTGTATTGAGTCAAGTTGAATTTTTTATGGTTAAACTTAAACTAAAACACAATCAAATGAAAAAATTACTGCTTCTACTTGTAATCCTTATTGGAGCGCTGTTGCCAAATACATTATTGGCTCAGTTGAAATTTACTGGCGAAATGCGCCCACGTACAGAGTATCGCAATGGTTTAAAAACTTTGTTTAATTCTGACGACGATGCTGCATTTTTCACGTCACAGCGTACTCGCTTAAACTTAAACTATACAGATGCTAAATTTAAAGTTGGTTTGTCTCTTCAAGATGTTCGAGTTTGGGGTGATGTTCCACAATTAAATAAGTCTGATAACAATAAATTGATGCTTCACGAGGCATGGGGTGAGTTATTATTTAACGAAAACCTATCATTGAAAGTTGGTCGTCAAGAGTTGGTTTATGATGATTCAAGAATTTTAGGTAATGTAGGTTGGGCTCAGCAAGCTAGAAGTCATGATTTAGCCTTGTTAAAGTTTAATACTGATGCTAAAGGTCAGTTACATATTGGTTTGGCTGTGAATAATAATAAGGAAACAACCGTTAGAGATTCATACGCTGGTTCTTATAAGCATATGGAGTTTGCATGGTATAACAGAAAAAGCGAAAAATTTGATTTCAGTTTATTGTTTATGAATGTCGGTCAAGAAATTAATATTCATGATGGAGATAATGTTGATTTTGAAGATAATAGTATTCAAACGTTTGGGACTCATATGAATTATCGCCCAGGTAAAGTATCATTCACGGGATCATTATATGCACAAACAGGAGAGGTTCCTTTTGATAGAGACGTAAACGCATATATGTTTAACCTTGGCATGAAATTTAAGGTCGCAGAAAATTGGAAAGGTAATATGGGTATCGAAATGTTATC
>JADGEF010000169.1:4595-7017 GCA_016744515.1 Marinifilaceae bacterium
GCTTGTTGGGGATGGATGATGTTAGTGTTCAAACCTAATTTTCTAAAATAATACCTGATGTTTCTGATCTTTGATTCATGTCAATGATCAGAATTTTTCAGTCATAATCAATCTAAGAGCCAATGGTAAAACTATTCAAATTATTAACCCCTCCACCAAAATGGAGATTTCCGGTGATGATTGTCTTGGGTGCTTTTGTCGGATTAGGTATTCATGTGCTTTATTTATCAAAGGCACTTTCTTACCTTTCTGATGATCCTAAAACTTGCGTTAACTGTCATGTTATGGCACCGCAATATGCGACCTATCAACATAGTTCGCATCGCGAAGTTGCCACATGTAACGATTGCCACGTACCGCATAATAATGTGTTTAATAAGTACTTTTTTAAGGCAAAAGATGGTTTGAGGCATGCAACAATGTTTGCTTTAAGAATGGAACCGGAAGTTATTTTTATTTTGGATGAAGGACGCGAAGTAGTTCATAACAATTGTATTCGCTGTCACAGTCAAACACTGACTGACCCTAAACTGGCAACACAAGTGCCGCAGCACACACATAACACACAGGATAGAGTGTGCTGGGATTGCCATAGAGAAGTACCCCACGGAAGGGTTAATAGCCTTTCGAGTGTTCCAAATGCACGTGTGCCTGTACCTTCAAGTCCAATTCCTGATTGGATGAAAGATTATTTAAATGAAACTGATACCAAATAAAACTTAAATAAATAAACTATGAAGCCTATAAATGAATCAGTAAATAGAAAACCCTTATTGGGGTGGCTTATTTTCTTAGCTTCTCTAATTGTTGTTGTCTTGTTGGGGATTTTAGCATCTTCCATTATGGAAAGAAGAGCTGAATCTGTTTTTGCTTACACACCACAGGTTAAGTATGATCAGTGGGAGCCTCGCAACGAGGTTTGGGGTGAGAATTTTCCTAGCGAATTCGAAACTTATTATAATACAGCCGATACAAGTTTTAAGAGCAAGTACAACGGTAATGCCATGATCGATATGTTAGAAGTTGACCCACGTTTGGTTGTACTTTGGGCAGGTTATGGTTTTTCTAAGGACTATAATCAAGGTCGTGGTCACTACTATGCGATTAGCGATTTACAGAATTCACTTCGTACTGGAGGTCCCAAAACGGAGAATGACGGTCCTATGCCAGCAACCTGTTGGACTTGTAAATCACCCGATGTACCTCGTTTGATGAACGAAATAGGTGTTGCCGAATTTTACAAAGGTAAATGGGCAGGTAAAGGTCACGAAATTGTAAATCCAATTGGTTGTGGTGACTGTCACGATTCTGAAACAATGAATTTGAGAGTCACTCGTCCGGCTTTAATTGAGGCTTTCCAGCGTCAAGGAAAAAACATCGAAGATGCAACTCATCAAGAGATGCGTTCTTTAGTTTGTGCACAATGTCACGTTGAGTATTATTTCGATAAGAAAAGAGTAGAAGGAGCTAATTACCTAACTCTACCTTGGGATAAAGGAATGGACGTAGAGTCTATGGAAGCATATTATGATGAGATTGAGTTTAAAGATTGGACCCATAAGTTGAGTAAGGCTCCTATGCTGAAAGCTCAGCATCCTGGTTACGAAGTTTACCTAAAAGGTATTCATGCTGATCGTGGTGTTTCTTGTGCTGACTGTCATATGCCATATAAATCAGAAGGCGGACAGAAATTTACTGATCACCATATTCAGTCTCCTTTGAATAATGTTGCTAACTCATGTCAGGTTTGTCACCGTGAAGAAACTGAGAAGTTGATTAAGAATGTATATCAGCGTCAAGATCAAATTATCGAGAATCGCGATAAGCTTGAAGAACTTCTTGTACGTGCTCACGTTGAGGCTAAAAAAGCTTGGGATTTAGGCGCTACTGAAGATGAGATGAAGCCTGTGTTAATGGATATTCGTCACGGACAGTGGCGTTGGGATTATGCAGCAGCCTCTCATGGTGGATCATTCCATGCACCAACGGAAATCAGTCGTGTTGTTTCTACAGGTATTGTTCGTGCTCAAGAAGCTAGATTGAAGTTGGCTCGTATTTTTGCTAGCAAAGGGTTCAACGAAGAAGTTGCTTACCCAGATATTGCAACGAAAGCGAAAGCTCAAAAATTTATTGGTTTGGATATTGAGAAGCTAGAAGCAGAAAAAGCAGAGTTTAAGAAGAATATGCTTCCTGAGTGGAAGAAGAAAGCTGATAAACGTGAAAGTGGTTATCAGGTTAAGAAATAATATTAAATAGATAGTCATTAAAATGCTGCCCATTTAGGGTGGCATTTTTTTTAGGCTTTAGATTTCTAGCATCTTAAACGTTTCTATTCAACTTCTGATTACAAGTCATAGGGGTTTATAAGCATTTGATTAAAATATGAATCATTGAGTTTTGCTGAATAATCATTTGGTTAAAG
>JADGEF010000026.1:0-23529 GCA_016744515.1 Marinifilaceae bacterium
ATTCAGGAGGAAGAAGCACAAATTATGATTTAAAACAATAAATGCAAGCTGGTAACACGTGTTATACCCAATGTGCTTGCCGCAGGCGCAACACAAACCCACTGGGCATAGCGCCATCGTTGCCAAGCATGAAATTGAACATACCTCGATATTTCTTGTTAATACAAGAATCCATTACCGCACATTCTGAATTCATCAGATTATCAATTAAAAAACGAATCCAACAAAATATTTACCAATAATGGACATGAAAAATAATCATAAGAACGAGGAGATTGATAAACCGAAGCAATCAGATGAATTTTCGAATGTGGAGTTTAAACCCATGACGAATGAAGAGCTTAATGAAAAGAAACCTGCTAGACGAAACAGGAGACAAGCTACCGAAGAAGAATTAAGTAATCCGTTACATGGCGTGAAACTGGCTCAAATTTTAGAACGTCTGGTAGAGCATTATGGTTGGGAGTATCTGGGAGATCGTGTCAATATTCGCTGTTTCATGTATAATCCTACAATGAAATCGAGCCTGGGGTTTTTAAGAAGAACGCCTTGGGCTCGAGAGCATGTTGAGGATGTCTATTTGGATATGTTGGAAGAAAGATAGGTCTAAATGGCATGGTCAGGATAAGTTAAGTTCAAGTTCATTAAATAAGGTGTTTCGTTTGAAACGCCTTTCATTTAATCAATAGAATTCCTCGAGGCTTGCCTCGGGGTTAAAAGAGGTCAGTTTGAAAATCTAAGGTTTTCGTAACGCTTAAAAAGTGTGTTTTCGACTAATGAATAAGAGACTTGCCTCTTAAAAAATATCACACGAAAGTGAGATTCCATTAAATACCTTGTGGGCTTGCCCCAGAGTTGTTTATTGGGGAAAAGGTGAAATTCAAATATAACCCAGAAAAAAAAATAAATGAAATTGATATTTCTGTCAAGAAGATTAAATTCATTTACTGTTGTTATTGTTTTACCGTAAATTAGTCAATTAAAAATGCGTAAATATTAGTGTGCTAGATGCTATATATTACGTGTTTGTGAAAAAATCCACCTTATCGCTTAATATGTGCACTCTTTTAGATCAAATCTTTATCATTTTTGAGCTTATAAAAAAAAAGATAAATGAGAATAACCAGAAATTCAGTATTGTTTTCTCTTTTGATGGTTTGTGTGCTATCAGCCTGTTCGACAAAAACAAAAAAAGAAGAGTTTAAAACAGTCGACAAATTAGTAATAGAAGTTCCACTGTGTGGTAATGCCTGGATTATTGATGATGTGTCTTTAAATAAAAGTATGATCACTAATAAAGGCTTAGAGAACTGGTCGAAACAATCATCTTTGATTCGAACTTTTGTAAGATTGAACTCTCCAGGGAAACTAAGTTTGGGCTTAAAAGCTAAATTATTACAAGGGAGTTCTGTCGTTAAAATAACCGTTGGAGGTCAATCAAAAGAAGTTAAAATTAAGAATAGAGACTTTGAGATAATCCCTATAGGTTCTTTTGATGTTCCTGAAGCAGGATATGTGCAGATTGATATGCAAGGTGTTTCAAAAACGGATAAATATTTTGCAGAGGTCTCTCAGCTTGTTATTGGTCGAGAAGCAACATCAACAGGTATCGATTTTGTAAAAGAAGATTTTTACTGGGGACGACGTGGACCTTCAGTTCATTTAGGATATAAGGTGCCTGAAAATGCTGGGGATATTGAATGGTTTTATAATGAAATTGAAGTCCCTAAAGGAAATGATGTGATAGGTTCATATTTTATGGCCAATGGTTTTGGTGAAGGGTATTTTGGTATTCAGGTGAATTCAGAAATAGAACGACGAATTCTTTTTTCTGTTTGGAGTCCTTACAAAACGGACGATCCAAGTAGTATACCCGAAGATCAAAAAATAAAGCTTTTGAAAAAAGGAGAGGATGTGAAAACGGGTGAGTTTGGTAATGAAGGTTCAGGAGGACAGAGTTATAGACTTTATAATTGGAAAGCAGACTCTAAATATCGTTTTCTATTAAGAGTAAAACCAAGTGAGAATAATTCTACAGATTACACAGCTTACTTTTTTGCACCCGAGATTGGAAAGTGGGAACTGATAGCCAGTTTTAGAAGACCAAAAACATCGACATATTTAACTAGGCCACATTCTTTTCTTGAGAACTTTATAACAGAAATGGGACAGTATACTCGTAAAGCGACTTATAATAATCAATGGCTTAAAAATACAGATGGGAAATGGTTTGAGATAAGTGATGCGAAGTTTACTGCAGATGCTACTGCCAGAAAGAATTCTCGTTTAGATTATGCAGGTGGTGTGGATGGAGCAGGTTTCTTTTTAAAGAATTGTGGGTTTTTTAGTAATCGCACCACTATTGATTCATCTTTTAGTAGAGTGAAATTGGGTGAAGCACCTTCTATTGATTTTGATAAATTACCTTAAGATATAAGAATAAAATTTGGTTCGTTAATGGAGGAGAAGAAATCGGAGAATAGGTTTGGTAGCTTAGTAAATGGCTTTGGGTGATTCTCCTCTTTTAATTTTTGAATATTAAAAAAGCTGACCCCAAAAGGTCGGCTTTAGTTAATTAAAATTACTTGGTATAATCTAATTTGAGCCAGTGATAAAGAAACTTACAACAGTAGTACTGGTAGCATTTGTTTTAATGCTTGGTTTGTATTATTCCGTTAATAAATTGGATGCTTACATTTCAACTAACGCCTATTGTATTAGTTGTCATGTGCATACCCATGCAGATGAATTGTGGAAGGTTTCTACTCATTATAAGACAGATTCAGGGGTGCAAATTAACTGTGTTGATTGTCATTTGCCTCCCAAAGGAAGTGTAGATTACTGGTCTGCGAAAATTAAAGCAGGAAGTATGGATTTGTATTCCTACTATTTTAAAGACCATGCTAAAATAAATTGGGGAGTGATGTCCGAAATAGAAAATGCAGTGCGTTTTGCACCTAAAGAATCTTGTATTACTTGTCACCCGAGTTTATTTCCATTTGATTTATCAGAAAAGGGAGAAAAAGCACATTTGTATTACCGACGAAAGGAAGATGAATTGCATTGTATCAATTGTCATATTGGTGTTGGGCATGGCGAGCATAAAACGATTAATGAACGAAACAGATCACTGTTTAAAAAAAATGATGGTGATTCAATCATGCAATTTAGAAGAGCTACAAAGGTAAATACCTTTAATAATTTTAAAGAACAGATTCCTAGTTCGAATGTGTCTTTTGAGATGATTGCAATTCCTGCAGGAGAATTCGAAATGTCAATTTATTCTGATAATAAATTTAAGCGCAAGCCTATTGCGCAAAAGAAAATTAGGATAGCGCCTTTTTTTATGGGGAAAATTGAATTGACTTGGGATGCTTATCGGGCTTTTCTGATTGATGTTGAATCTGAAGGTAGAAATCATGCTAACGAATCTTCTGAGGCAGATGCTATCTCTGGAGCAACACCACCTTGGGGTGATCCTGCTCAGGGATGGGGAATGGGGCAACGCCCTGCCATAAGTATGACTTGGCAAGCTGCTTCGGTTTATTGCAAATGGTTATCTCAAAAAACAGGAAAAACCTACCGATTGCCTACCGAGGCTGAATGGAAATATGCTTGTGGAGAAAATACAATTGAGAATAGGATCGATGATGAGTTAGGTTTGAGAGTAATCTATCGTGGTAATTCCAGAGGAAAAACACAATTGCCCGAAGGATTGAAAGAAAATGACTTTGGCTTAATAAATATGCTTGGCAATGTTAAAGAATTTTGTTCTGATTGGTATGCTGGTAATCCTTTCGAAAATGTAGTTGATTCTCTTTTATTCAATCCTGAAGGACCTAGAAAAGGGAAGGAGCATGTTATTAAAGGAGGATCGTATCGATCTAAGAAAGAACAAGTGCGAGCTAACTATAGAGAAAGCACACAGCATGATAAATGGCAGAAGACCGATCCGCAAATGCCTAAAAGTATCTGGTGGTATTCCGATTGTAGAGATGTAGGTTTTAGGTTGGTTTGTGAATGGGATAGTGAAGACTAATAATTGAACTTTTGATCTTTTTGAACTATGGATACAAAGAAAAATAAGAGACGGGAATTCTTGAAAAATGTTAGTACACTAGGTGTGTTCTGTGCTTTAGGGGCCACAGGGTTAACACAATGTGAGTCTAATAAAGTAAGAGAATATGCCTATCCGTCCTTACTTAAACAAGCACCCGATGGTACTATTTTAAAAGCTGGACTTATTGGTTGTGGGTATCGGGGTACAGGTGCTGCCCTTAATTTCCTGAATGCAGGACCAAATTTGGAGATTACAGCTTTGGGTGATATTTTTACCGACAAAATTGAGCTTTGCAATAAAATATTGAAGGAGAAAAAGGGTGTTGAAGTCCCTCAAGAACATTGTTTTGTAGGGTTCGATGCTTTCGAAAAGCTTATTGATAGTGGTGTTGATCTTGTGATTCTTGCCACCCCACCTAATTTTCGACCAGAGCATCTGGAGACCTGTGTTAAGGCTGGCAAGCATGTATTTATGGAGAAACCCATTGCGGTAGATCCGGTAGGTGTTCGATCGGTGATGATATCAGGTGAAAGAGCCGAAGCTTTGGGTTTGTCTATTGTAACGGGTACCATTAAACGTCATCAGAAAGATTATATAGAAACCTTTCGTCAGGTGGTTAAAGGGGAGATAGGTGATATTGTATCGGCCAACTCTTATTACAATGTTGGAAAGCTTTGGCATAAAAGCCCACGAACTGAGTGGAGCGAAATGGAGGCTATGATTCGTGATTGGGTGAACTGGTGTTGGCTATCAGGCGACCATATCGTAGAGCAAAATGTGCATAATCTGGATACAGTAAATTGGTTTGTGGGTAAACACCCCATAAAAGCCTTAGGCTTTGGTTCTCGCCAACGTCGGCAGACAGGTAATCAGTACGATATGTTTAGTGTCGACTTTCTTTATGAAGACGATGTGCATTACCATAGCATGTGTCGACAAATAAATGGCTGCGAGAATAATGTATCGGATTTGATTAGAGGAACTCAAGGGTATACGAATTGTCAAAATACCATCTACAATCAAAATTCAAGTATCAAATGGGAATTTGATTATGGAAATGAGGATAAGGTCATTGAAATAAGCCCATACGATCAGGAGCATATCGATTGGGTGACAGCTATTAGAACAGGTAAACCTGTAAACGAAACCCAAGCCATAGCCGAGTCTACCATGACAGGGATTATGGGGCGAATTTCGGCTTATACTGGTAAAGAAACCACCTGGGAGGAAATGATGAATTCTGACTTATACCTTTCACCCAAGCATTATAGTTTAGGACAAGTTGGTGTTGATAAAACAGTTCCCGTGCCTGGTATGGGGAAATGATAAGTTGTGTGAAATTAACGAGATATTCTTTAAAATCTTGTTTTGCAGAAAGTTTAGAATCAGTAGCGAGTTGCTGAATTTTGAAACATATAAGGATACCATATTGAGGACAGGATTATACATCTATTTTTATTCATAAATGGCGAAAATATTGCATCTGCAACTTGAATTTAAGATATCAAAAAGAGGGTGAATTGAGAACTCTTTTATTGATGATTTTATGCTTCGCCATCGCATCAATATTTATGCCATAAATTACGCAAACGTTTTAATCTACAATATTTTAAGAATATCAAATTTTCTTTCACATTATTTGATTTTTGTTGTGTCTTAGTAGCGGATTATTCAAATATAATTTCGAAATTTGATTATGAAATTAATGTGCTGTAGAGCATGTCTGTCATTTCTAACTAAACAACCAAGATCAAAATGCATGTATCCGGAAGACCACAATCCGAGCTTAATTACGAGGCGCAAGTTTTTATAAACTTGTATCAGTCCTTGGGTGAAAGGGCCGAGAATTTTTTACCTCACCGTATTTTTGAGAGCCTTACACAATTTGTAAGGCTTTGTTATGAAGAATCTGACGATCCTGTCAATCAAAACTTGGAAATCAACAAATGCCTTCTTGATCTTAAAGAAGCAATTCCAGGTTATGTCGATGTTTCTTTAATGATTTTTCCTCATGAAAATTCTAAAGCATTTGAATACTCTGCTCGCCGACAGTCCTTTGTCAAGCGTATTAACCACCTTATGGACATTGAGGCAGTAGATGAGAAGGAGAAGAAACAATTAAAGAGCATCCTTAATGCGCCCGATTTTTCTGTAGGAACACCTCCAGTCAGTCAGCATTTAATCAATTTCCTTTATCAGATTACTTTAGGAGATAAGGTTCGCGAACTGCGTAAGTTTCGCGATGTTATTGGCGTAACAGGTTATGTTGAGGAAGCGCAATGGAATTACCTACTTGATGTTTTGGATCAGTTGGTGGTACAATCAACCCATTACACTACAGGGAAAGAAAAGGAGCACTTCCTAACACGTACCGAATCGACAGTTAATTTTAAGGGATTAAATGGATTCATTCGTACGCTTGTTTCTGGAACGGCTAATATGGCCATTAAATTGATTCAGGAGGAGATATTCCAACCCGAGTTGGTTAGAGTCATTGAGTACACGAATCCCGATGAGGTTTACGATCAAATTTGCGAGGATACCACCAGTATCTTTATTGTAAAGGTGAAAAACATGCGTCGTAATCCGCTGAATGATTTTAAGTGGTTTCCACTATTAACGCGAATCATTTTTGTTGATTGTTCGCCAGAGTCATTGGCATCGAACACCTGTTTGGTATTTTCATTTCATAATGAGATCATTAACACCTTAAATAAGGTACATACTAAGAAATTGGGTGCACCTGCCAATACGCAAATGAACCTTCGTCTAATTTTGGATAAGGTGAATGTACGTAATCTGGAGAAATTTCGCTTGGCAGCCGAGGTTAAGATTAAGGATTATGAAGAGGAGTTAGCTCGATTGAAATCTGAGCAATTAGCTGAATCTGAAAATCCAGATCAGGATATCATTCTTTATAAGTTTGATGAGTTTGCTCGTCAGATTATTAAGGATAAATACATCTTGTCTAAGTTTGTGGCTTTTATCTCGTTTATCGAGAATATAAAGGACGAAGACAAGCATAGAGCGACCAATGAAATTTTGCTTCAGGAGTTTGAGACTCGAATGAAGACTTATTTCTATGGCAATAGTTCTGAAATTGAATTGGCTACTATTGTTGAAGGTGGTGGAAGAAATCAATTGAAGACTTATGGGGAGTATTTATTGGCTCGTCCATCTAAAAAAATAAAGAAAAGTGTGGCAGAGCGTTGCCGTGTGATTTTGGATATCATTCCAGATTCATACCAGCGTACTTTACACAATCATTTTCATAAAAATTTCGGCATTAACTTATTCTTAGAAAGATACAAAGCGTATTTAACTAAAGTTGAAAATGAGGCTGATAATAAAGGACGATTTTGCAATCTGTTAATCGATTTGGGAATCGAAAAGAAGTACGAGCAAAAGACAGAGGAAGAGCAGCAAATTATTCGTGAGTTTATATCAGGTTTAGGGAATCTCGAAAAGACATCCATTTCGGATGATGTTCAGATGATTCTTCGCGACTTGGTCTTGAATCGTGGTGCGGTTAAGCCATTTATTTTCTTGAACCAACAAGCCGCTTGGGAGTATAAAGATTTGTTCCCAATTGAGACCTTTGATATGAATGCCTTCGATGTTGAGATTGAACTCGATGAGGAAGGTCGAATTGACTATGAGCGCTTCCTAACCAAACTACAACGTATAAAGAGCTCTTTTCAGCTTTTTGATGAGACAGGCAGCTTGTGGGATAGTTTCTGTGCCAACTCAACTATTTTAATCAATGACCCATCGAACCCGACAGGTTATACCGATTTTAATAATGTAGCTCTTATTAAGTTTCTGAAGTTTATCAGCAACACACAGTTAACTTTATTCCTCGATGAGGCCTATAACGACTCTGTAAAGATTGATGATCCTGAAGAGCCTAAGTGGAGAACCATATCGAGCTATATCATCAATAATATGGCGAGTTATGCACGTATTTCTATGGTGGCTTCCATTTCTACTACCAAGAATTTGGGAGCAACTGGCGATCGCTTAGGAGCTTTGGCAGTAACCGAGGCCAAAAAGGATCTGATCATCTATGCGCGCAAGCAATCTGATGCTAGTAATGGGAATTCTTGTTCGCTATTTATGTTGGTAAATGTTCTTGAGGTGGCTCAACAAGCTAAGCGAATTAAGGGACAAATGGATGAGGCTTTACCAAAGGATGCATCGCGTCACAAAGTGAAGCAGAAGTTGGAGAACTTCATCAAATCGGAGATTAAAAGCAATGTACCAAGAACCATCGCAGGTAGTTCGGATGTCGCACATCGCGAATCTCTTTTCGAAGGATCTCCATTGCATATTTTCCTTTTGGATGAACTCTTGTCTCTGGATAAGTTAGATGTACTGGAATTGCCAGATGATTTTAAATATAAAGGAGAAGCTTTTTTCTCTTATTACAAGCAGCATATTGTTACCGAATTAAATCAATTCCGTGTCAATAGAATCTTTAGAACTGAGTCGATCAAGCGATTGAAGATGGCTAAGAAAGTTGCGGCTAAGATTATTGAAGAGGAACAATTGACAGATGTGGGATTCCTTTCATCAGAAGGCGCTTACTTGTTTAATATGACGCTGAAAGGCTACTCGTCTTATCAAGACCTAGAACAGTTTACACAGGTTTTGGCTGAGAAAAGAGGGATTGCAGCTATTCCATATAAGAATGGAATCGTACGTTTCTCTTTGGGCGACTATGTTGAAGGAACTGAGGCGAGCTATCGCGTTTACGAAAAAGAGCTGGAAACTATTTTTAGACTCTTTATTAATACATGGATTCGTTTCAACCAAGGCAAACAAGATGCTGGTGAAAATGAAGAGGTCTTGTCGGGCTTATTTCCATCTAGGATCGATCGTGAATTCATAGAGTCTGTTTTAACAGATTTCAACGATATTCGTGATTTGGAGAAGCGATTCAATCAGAGCTTGAAGATCAATGATATTAAGACCATGTATCATGCCTTTCCTAAGGTGTGTGGGGTGAGTATTAATTCCATTGGCGACTCCAATAATGCGGTATTTGAATTTTACGAGAACATAGGTGCTTGCACGACATTGGTTGAGTTCTTGAATAGTCAGGCTTTCTCGAAGATCTATGAGAATTTATTGCCTCAAATCTACAAGAATATTCCTGCAATTAAGCATTTGGATATCAATGAGGTTTTGGCACGTTATGGCAAGCCGACCATTCAGAAGTATGTGCACAGCAAGCTGGAATATCAGCCAAATGCTCACCTGTTAGACGGACCGAATGAGAAGTTAATCATGACTGAGATTTTGATTGATATGGAGCGCATTCTATTCTCTGACTCTAAGGTGAAAATGCTTGTTTTGAATGCTAATGAGCAAGATTCTGCAGGGGACTTGGCTAAACTGGAAGGTTATAATGTGATTCTCCGAAAGTATATTCAGGAGATTCTGCTTCATTTCGATTTGCCTTTCGAGAAAGAGTTGATCGAACCATCGGTTGAACAGCTGTTTAGAAAGGCTGCTGAACGATTGGAAGAAATCTCTGGACAGAAACTAAACCTTGTAAACAACAGTTTGCTTATTCAAGAATTGTTACAAGAATTTGCCAACGAAAAGGAGTTTGCAGAGCATTCGCATAAAAGTCAAATATCAGGTCATTTACTTTCAGCTTTGTCTGATTTAGCTGAAAATAAATCAGTTTCTGAGAAATTGTTACAGATCTATCTGGTGAAGAATGATGTGGCTTTAGTGAAGAATATCACAGATTCAGTGAATCGTTTGTTCTCTGGTCTAGAGATTCATGATGAGCCTGATACGAGATTGTACTCAGAAAGTTTAATTGCCTCTGAGGTGAAAACTCAATTGGAGCAAAGTTTAAGACGTTCATCATACAAGCTAGTAGAAGAAAATATACTTGCAGAAGCTCGAAACGTTTCTTTATTCTTGACGAGTGCTTTAAATAGTAGTCGAAATACACAATTTTACAACCGTTTCAATCACATCTTAATAAAGTTATTGAGTATGGATTACCTTCGCCAAAATTCAATGGTGAATGAAATGATTCAGCATGGCTTTACGCTTTATCAGAATTTTGAAATGGAGAACAAGATTCTTGATACCCATGAGGGGGGGAAGCTATCTTGGATTAACGATGTGATGACAAAATGTGGTGTGATTGCGGCCGAACAGCCCGTGCAAACGCACACGCGAATGAATACTGACGCTAAGAAGCGTGAGTACCCATTCCACAAGATTGACCGATCAGATCATGAAGTTTTGAATGCCGAACTAGTAGGTGATCAATCGCCTCGTGATTTCATCAAGAACATGGCTACGCGACCATCTTCTGATTTCTTTGCGACAAGAATGTCGAAGTTTATCGAGAATATGGATACTGACGATTACCGTTGTCGTATTGTGAAGGGAGGTTTGGTAAACGAGTTATATGTTTTCCAAAAGTCATATATGAAATATTTGGCTGACAACTACCGATTGATTCAACCCAAGGCGGTGAGTTTGAAGGAAGCTAAGAATTTTGTTCCTGATATCGTTCTTTTCCTAGGTGCACCAGAGAAGGTGATTTCTTATCCTCAAATTGGATTTTTTGATTTGAATGGACCAAAAGGAAAGATCAAAACCATTGTGACCCCATTGAAGAAATCTGTCGATTACTTTGGTGATGTGAAGAAACCTCGATTGACCATGTTGAACGAGAAAGTGAAAGAAATGGGAGGCGCTCCTGTTCATGGATCTTTCTTCGTGATTGAAGGGGATGATGGAAGTATCTTCGGTTTGCTAATCAGTGGTGACTCTGGAGTAGGGAAGTCGGAGATGTTAGCAGCCATGATGTTGAAGTGGTTGAAGAAAGACTTACCAGGTATCCGTTCTATCAAATTGGTTGCTGGTGATATGCTTCATCTGTTTCCAGATACTGAAGGTAACCTTTATGGTGTAGGAACCGAATTAGGAGACTTTTCTCGTGTGACTGACTTCGACCCTGAATATATCAAGCAGTATCGTCCTCTCTTTGAATCGAGTGCCGATTCTAATGTTGAGGATTTGAATTCACGTTCGACCATTTCAGGTTTCTGCGATATCAGTATGCCTTATAAGATAGATATTGTGTTGACAGCTCATAACTATTCGAAGAACGAAGCGGGAATCACGAAGTATTCCAATGCTGAAAACTTTATGCTGTATCGCGATGCTCATGGGGAAAGGAAAGAGAAGGCAACTTCTCAGGATAACCCTCATTTCCAGCGTACATTATTGCGCTACACAGCCGATAAGAACATAGTTGATGTTTTGGATCAGCACGGGAATTATTTGGATGATGTTTTGAACTGGGAAAAGGATGCTAAGAATGGAAAATGGTATTTATGTTCTTCTTACAAGTTGATTGAGAAAATTGACATTGAAGAAGTGGTGAATAAGATTTTCATGGCGAAGGAATTCAAGCGAGATGGTAGAGAATTGAGAGTTGAGGATATCCGTTTTGATATCATTAAGAACCGATTTATTGTTGAAGCTTCTCAGGATGAGGAGAGAGAGAAATTTGTTTTAGATCGTGCTTTCTTCAGTAGTATATTTAATTCCTTAGCCAGTACGCCAGGAGGAAATCCATTTATTCATGAAGATGAAGAATTGGAGATCCGTAAGCATCTTATTGATGTGTTAAAAGGTGGAAAGACTGGAAGAGGCAAAGGAAAGAGCATTCAATGTGGTATTCTGTCAACGGATCTAGGTAAAACAGGTAAGGAGATAAGTGGACCACAAAAAGCAGCTCAGGATGTTCGAAGATTAATCCAGGAAGTTCGAAATACGAATCCAGAAATTCATAGAACCAAGGATTGGGTTAAGAAGGATATAGACCAGAAGTACGGTTGGTTGTTCTTACACCATAAAAAGAGCTTGGAGATAGAGCGATACAATTTCTTCTTGTACCAGATGGAACAAATGAGAAAGGCACGTTTTACTCGACTTGATAATTCTAAGAGAGCTGTAGATCTGTCTATGCTGGATGGTTACGAGCCACTTCCTAAGACTCATGTGTTTAGTCCTTTGTTGGTAACACCAAACATTAATATTGAGTTGAATAGTTTCACTGAAACTTATGAGCAGTTAATGTGGTTGCCAAACAATCAGGAATTTGCAGATGAATTCTACGCCGATTGCGATCAGCTTTATGTTGCTGAGGGGTATAGCGAGGAAACCATCATTAATAATATGATCGTTCAGCTCTTATTGAAGAATGGTTATATAGCTGTTGAAGATCTTTCGAGAGGTAAGATTACTGAGAAGGCGAACCGTGAAACTATAGCTGCGGCCAAATTTGCTGCTGTTCGAAAGTATAAAGAGCAGAAGGAAATAAAATCTGTAAAAGTGAAGGAAGTAAAAACTTCAGAGAAAAAACAGAATAAGTTGAAATAGTAAATTTTGTAAATAAGTAATAAGGGCTATCTTTCTAGGTAGCCCTTATTTATTGTTATTAAGTTTGGATGTATTCTAAAATAAAAGAGGTTGAATAAATTTTATATATAGTCCCAATATTAGTAAATATACCTCATGTTCGGTTATTAAATATTAATTTGTTAGCCTCTTCAATAATATTCATCAGATAACATTATTCGTTTATGCCCTTTAAATTTTCCTCGATTTCGTATCCCATGTATTAAAGTCCCAGTATATGATGTGAAATTTGTCTTGGTATATGACAATATTATAAACAGATGATTGTCAGTAAAACAAGTCGTCATAAATTTCAATAAGACGTTGATTTTAATTATTTTGGAAGAATAATATTACTCATTCATAAATAATGAAGAAAATCAACGTCGACAGTAAAAGTAAGGAATTCAGGTTTTTGTCATGTACTTAGCTGTTGCTGATAAATATAAAAATACTATATTGCTTTTTTCTATCAATTGTTAATCTCTTGTTAAAAGAAGGCCTTCCTCGTTAAAAAATAACGAAATTGTGGTTTGTTTTAATGCGTTTTTTCCAATTTTACATCAGAATACTAAGTGAATTGACGCTGTTGAGAAAGAAACTAAATAAAAATTGTATTTTTTTTTAAAAGGAAAATTGACCTTCTCTTTTTATCTAATCTAGATTATATCAGACTGTGTAAGTTTAAGTAAATTAAGCTTATTAAATATATTTGTATTAACAAAAGAAGCGATGTGATTGTTCAGTTCGAATGGTGCTATCTTGTTGAGGTTAACATTTTTTTGATAAAAAAAATGAAATTGGATTCACCCATTTTGCTCGTTTAGGGGTCTTATAAGTGTACAAAAACTAAAAAAGGACATTAGGAAATTGTCTATTGCATGGACAAATAAAAACAAAAATCAGTGATAAGTCGACATTATCACGAACACACAAAAATTAAGACCAATGAAATTGAATTTTAAGTTTGCTCTCGTTTGTATTTTGAGCAGCATGATTACTTTAAGTGCATTTAGCCAGATTGTTCAGCCGGCAAAGTGGAAGGTTGAATTTTCGAAGAAGGATGTAAAAGTTGGAGAGACACTTGAAGTGTTGATTAAAGGAGATATTCAGGATACATGGCATGTGTATTCAAATGACTTCGACCCAGAGTTAGGCCCTATTGTAGCGACCTTTAATTTTGAGAAAAATGATTCTTACGAATTAGTTGGTGAAGTAACACCAATTAAACCACATAAGCATTTCGATAAAGTTTGGGAAGGTGAAGTAAGCTACTTCGAGAAGAAAGCTGAATTCCGTCAAACAATTAAAGTTTTAATAGCTAAGCTAAACGTTGCAGGTTCTTTCGAATATCAGGCTTGTTCTGATGTTTCCGGGCAATGTGTACAAGGTGAAGAAGATTTTGATCTAACATTAACCGCTCAAGGTGGTTCAGCTTCTAAAACTGCAGTTAAAGTAGATAAGGAAGAAGTTAAAGCTAAATATACTGCTCCTATTCAAAAGAAAAAAGGATCAAATAAAGGCCTTTGGGCAATTTTTATTGCTGCTTTTGTAGGTGGATTAATTGCAATTGTAACACCTTGTGTATTCCCAATGATTCCTATGACAGTGAGTTATTTTATGCACTCTGGTGGTGGTAATAAGGCTAAGGGAAGAATGAATGCTTTCTTCTATGGTTTCTCAATTATTGCAATTTATACTATTATCGGTACGATTTTGGCTGTAGTGATGGGTCCCAATTTTGCTAACTTTTTGAGTACGCATTGGATTCCTAACATATTATTTTTCGTGATTTTTGTTGTGTTTGCATTTTCATTCTTTGGAATGTTCGAAATTACAATGCCAAGCTGGATGGTTAATAAATCAGTAGCTAACGAAGATAAAGGTGGATTTCTGGGGTCATTCTTTATGGCTTTCACATTAGTACTTGTATCATTTTCATGTACAGGTCCAATTGTAGGTTCTATTCTTGTTGCTTCAGCAGGTGGTGAAGTTTTGATGCCAATTATTGGTATGCTTGGATTCTCTTTAGCATTTGCACTTCCATTTACATTATTTGCAATCTTCCCAGGATGGTTGAATAATATGCCTAAATCAGGAGGATGGTTGAACTCTGTGAAAGTTGTATTAGGTTTTTTAGAATTAGCTTTAGGTTTGAAATTTTTAAGTATTGCAGACCAAACTTACCATTGGGGAATATTAGATAGAGAAGTTTATTTAGCGATTTGGATTGTGATCTTTACATTGATGGGATTCTATTTATTAGGAAAATTAATGTTCTCTCACGATAGTCCTGTTAAGCATGTAAGTGTTCCAAGATTAATGTTAGCAATTGCGACTTTCTCTTTTGTAATGTATATGATTCCAGGAATGTTTGGAGCTCCTCTGAAAATGTTATCAGGATTTACACCTCCACAATCAAGTTTAGATTTTGATATTAAATCATTAATTGTTGAGAATGGGGCAGGAGGACAGAAAAAGCTTCATGCTAAGTATAGCGATTTTCTTCACTTACCACATGGTTTACAAGGTTATTTCGATATGGATGAAGCTAAGGCAGCAGCTAAAGCTCAGAATAAACCATTGTTTATCGACTTTACAGGACACGGTTGTGTAAACTGTCGTGAGATGGAATCTAATGTGTGGTCTCACCCTGAAGTGTTGAGACGATTAAGAGACGATTACGTAATCGTGGCAATGTATGTTGATGATAAGATGAAATTACCTAAAGAAGAATGGATTGTATCTAACTTTGATGGAAAGAAGAAGAAGACATTAGGTAAGAAGAATGCCAATTATCAAATCGAGAGATATAATATAAACGCACAGCCTTACTATGTTCTTATGAATAAAGAAGGCAAAAGTTTAAACACACCTAGAGCGTATGATTTAGATGTAGATAACTTTATCAAGTTTCTTGATGAAGGAATAAAGAATTTTAAGAATGGGACTAGTGTTGAACTCTAATTTTTAAGAGTTAATAAGGCGATGTTTTGCAGCGCCCTTGTTCTTAAGTGTTTGCAAATAGTTTTTAATTTTTTTTTTTAGTTAGTCGGTAGAGGGGCAGAATCCGTATAGAATCGTTTGGTGTCGATAGACACAACCTTCTTTAAAATCATCTTTGGTCGGATCTGATTTTATTGAAATTCAAAACGAGCTCTTGGGTTCTGTCCTTTCTTATCGGAAAGCATTTGTAAATAGGGGAATTTAAAAGTCGAAAAACCAGTTGAACATACTTGTTGTTTAACTTCAAATCAATTTAGTTACAATAGTTTAGCTTGATCTGTACACCGCTAAAAAATCAACTTAGCTTATTGGACTATCCGCATTAAATATTTTAAATATGAATTCTAAATTAAAATTTTCATTCCTACTATGTTTTAGCATTTTAGGACTGAATTCTTTTGCTCAAATTACCACTACTGTTCCTACTAATGAGGCAGTTAAAACTGGTGTTCTTGAGAATGGCATGACTTACTATATCATGCATAACGAAGAACCTAAGGATAGAGCAAGTTTTTACTTTGTTCAGAACGTAGGTGCAATTCTTGAAGATGACGTGCAAAATGGATTGGCTCACTTCCTTGAGCATATGGCTTTCAATGGTTTGAAGAATTTTCCTGGTAAGAATATGCTTGATTACTTAGAAAAAAGCGGTATTTTATTTGGGCGTGATATCAATGCATATACTGCTCAGGATGAAACTGTCTATAATTTAAGTAACATTCCTGTGTCTAACGAAGGATTACTAGATTCAGCCTTATTGGTACTTCACGATTGGTCAGGTGGCCTTTTATTGGAAGGTACAGAAATTGAAGCTGAGCGTGGTGTTATTCATGAAGAGTGGAGAACTCGTCGTGATGCAGGTTTCAGATTAAGAAGTAAGACAAATCATGTGATGTTTAACAACTCGAAGTATGCTGATCGTGATGTAATTGGCTCATTAGATATAATTGATAATTTTGAATATTCTGAGCTACGTGATTTTTATCAAAAATGGTACCGCCCAGATATGCAGGCTGTAGTCGTTGTTGGTGATATTGATGCAGCGAAAATGGAAGCCAAAGTGAAAGCTTTATTCTCAAAAATTCCAATGCCAAAAAATGCGGCAGAACGTACTTACACTAAAGTTGAAGATTCAAAAGAGTTGGGCTATGTAGCTGCTAAGGATAAGGAAGCAAGAAGCTTGAACATTATGTGGGGATTTCGTTACGATTTAGATGCAGTTATTACTGAAGAAACTCAAAGACGTAATATGGCTAATTCAATGTTCAATATGATGCTTAAGTCTCGTATTGCTGAAAAAACTAAGAAATTAGAGTGTTCTGCAAGTGGTATGGGGTTTGGTAGTTTTGAAATGGCTAGAACTAAAGGTCTTGATTACATTTATGTTGCTCCAAAAATTGGAAAAGAACTTGAAGCATTTGCTGAAGTTTTAACCGAACTTGAGCGTGTTAAACGTCATGGTTTTACAAAATCAGAATTGGATCGTGTAAAAGTGCAATTCCAAAGATCATACGAATCTTACTATGCGAATCGTGCTAAGATAAGCAATGACGTTCATGCTAAAGCATTAGGTAATTTATTCTTAAAATCTAAGCCTTTCCCTTCTATCGATTGGGAGATGGCATTTGCTGCTAAAACCATTCCTGCTATTACTCTTGAAGAAGTAAACGTATTGGTAAACAAATATTCTAATGAGAATAATTCAGCATTAATATTAAAAGGTCCTGATAATGAGACTCAAGTTTATCCAACTAAAGAAGAGCTATTAGCAGTTGCTGCTAAAGTGAAATCTTCTAATGTTGAAGCTTATAAAGAAGAAGGTATTGATAAGCCTTTAGTTTCTACTAAATTGGATGCGGTTAAAATTACAAGCACATTTGAAGTTGAAGGAACTGATGCTAAAGGATACATTCTTGAAAATGGTGCCAGAGTTGTTATTTTTCCTACAGAATTTAGTAAGGATAAAATTTCAATGTCTTCTTTCAGTTTTGGAGGGAAATCTTTAATCAATGATAAAGATTTAGCATCTGCTGATATGGCAACTAATATTGTTAGTATGTCGGGTATTGGTGACTTTAATGCGACTCAGTTACGAAAAAAATTAGCTGGTAAGATTGTAGGTTTAAGTGCAAACCTTGGAGGATTGACAGAAGGTTTTTCTGGTTCGGCTTCACCACAGGATTTCGAGACTTTAATGCAATTACTTTATTTGAAGTTTGAAGCACCACGTTTTGAAGAAGCGAGATACAATGTACAGATAGCTCGTATGAAAGACAATCTTATTAATATTGGGGTAGATAATAAGAAAGCTTTAAAGGATACACTTACTTTGGCAAGTACAAATTATTCTTCTCGTACTCTGTTGTTTGGAGAGGAATACATTAATAAAATTGACTTTAATAAAGCGTCTCAGATTTACAAAGAGCGTTTCTCTGATGCCAGTGACTTTACTTTCATTTTTGTGGGTAACATTAATGAAGAAGAACACTTGCCAATGATTCAAAAGTATATTGGTAATATCAGTTCTTCAAACAGAAAAGAAACGTTTGTTGATCACAAAGTTGGACCCGCTAGGGGAAAGACCATCAAGATTTTTGATCGTAAAATGGCTGTGCCTAAAACAACTGTAGTTTATTCAATTCAAGGTGATTTTAATTACACACTTAAGAATAGATTGATGCTAAACGTTGTATCTCAACTTTTATCTAAACGATATATGACAACTATCCGTGAAGAAGAAGGTGGATCGTATGGTGTTGGAGTTCGTCCATCATCATCTAAATTACCTACTCCTAAGTTTTCTATCGGAATCAGTTTTGATTGTGATCCTTTAAAGCGTGATCGTTTGGTTGAAATTGTGAACGAAGAAATCTTAAAAATTCAGAAAGAAGCTTGTAATGTTGATGACTTAAACGAAATTAAGAACAATTTTATTAAAGGTAGAGAAGAATCGGAATTGCGAAATGGTTTTTGGATGGGTGTTATTAAAAGTAAACTGATGTTAGGTTCTAAATTTACATCTAAAGAAGATTACAAAAAAATAGTTGAAGATATAGATGCGGCTTCTGTTAAGAAGTTTGCTAAAAAGTTATTCAAAAAAGTAAATACTGTTGAGGTTATTATGAATCCAACAGAATAAATTTCATTGTTAATTTGTGTTAGTTGTGGATCGATCCGTTCTTAATGAATAGGTCGATTCACTCTTTTGTTGAATTTGATAAATTAAGAATAAGAAGAGTTTTTTATTTTTAAAACGATGATTGGTAAGATGAATGGAGCTTGTTAAGAAAAGCTACTTAAAATAATATTGGGTCAATAGGCTTATTCCTATTGACCCTTTTTTTAATTAAGATCTAATTATTCGAGACTATTTAAGATTTGCCTTGAGAATAAATGATTCAGATTTATTGGGTTTAGCTTTACTTATGAATTCGTGCTCTGATGTTTTATAACAAATATAAAAAAGAACAAAACGTCTTTAATTAGTTTTTGGGAAAATAAAAAACACCTACATTTACCGCAGTTTTGGTGAAAGCTTAATCGTCGATTGAGCTTTAAAAGGGAATTCGGTTAAAATCCGAGACAGCCCCCGCTACTGTAAGTTTTTTATGGTTTTTGCTAAATCCACTGTTCCAACACTCGGAATGGGAAGGAATAAAACCGATCATTAGATCTACGAAACAAGTCAGGAAACCTGCCAAAACGGTAATCAAACTTAAAGACTCTTGGGGAAGAGAGTTGTTTGTAGATATATTTATCTTCAATTAAACAAAGATACCCCATCATATTTAGTTGCTTACCTGAAAGTTGATTTGTTAAAAATCAGAGTGTTAATGTAAATTAAAATGCGATGAGCTGGTATCCAGTAAGTTTGAATTTAAAAGGCCGTAATTGTTTAATTGTAGGCGGTGGAAAAGTGGCAGAACGCAAGTTGAAATCTTTGATAAAAGCCGAAGCTAGTGTCACATTAATAGCGCCTAAGATTAATATTGAATTGCAGAGAATGTACAAAGAAGAAGTCTATCATTATCTGAAGAGCACCTATCAGGCTAATGATGTGAATGGTTTTTTTCTTGTTATAGCTGCAACGAATTGTTCTAAAACAAATTTCCGAATAGGGGCTGATGCAGAATCACTAGCTATTCTATTCAATTCAGCCAACTCATCAGAGTATTCTAATTTTTATCCTGCATCTGCAAGCCAGTGTGGCGATATTCAATTGGCTGTTTCTTCAAATGGTCAAAATCCTTATTTAGTTAAGAAAATTCGTACATACCTCGATCAGAAATTTGATAATTCTTTACAAGAAGAAGTTCTGGAATTGGGACTTCTGAGAAATCAAAAGGTAAAGGATACTGCTGGATTCAGCGAAATTGAGAAGAAGGCATTTATGAATGATAATTTACTTGAAAAAGTAGAAGTATTATTAGATAAGGTTGATAAAAATACTTGGAGATTATAAAGTCGATACTATTATCGATTTATTAAAGGATTTGATATAAAAAGAACGAATGAACGGAAAAGTATATGGGGTTTCTTTAGGACCAGGCGACCCAGAATTGATTACAATAAAGGCTCTTAAAACACTTCAGCATTCCGATAAGATTTATTATCCAGCTAGTGTTTCAGAGAAAAAAGGAAATTCAAGTTTTTCCTTACCTATCTTGAAAGAATTAGGTTTAAACGATTTGCAATTGCACCCGATTCCTTTGAAAATGTCTTATGACAGATCGGAAGCAGAGGGCGTTTATTTTGAATTGTTTCAGAAAATTAAATCTGATATTGAACAAGATCTTCATGTATCAGTCGTGAGTGAGGGCGATATTTCATTTTTCAGTACATTCGCTTATCTGTTAAAGCACCTAAAAGCGAACGATATTTCATACGAAATGATTCCTGGTGTTCCAGCCTTTATTTTAGCAGGATCAAAATCACAATTGCCTATTTGCACTTTAAGCGATAAAGTTTTGGTTGATCCGAATGTCGATAGCGAGGAAGGTTTACTTAAGCAGCTTGAAGAAAATGAAACAATTGTGTTGATGAAGGTTTCTAAAGTAAAAACCTGGATTGCAGACTTCATTTTGGAGCATAAACCTGAATTATTCTACGGCGAATATTTAGGAACCGATAAGGAATTTATTACTGATGATGCCGAAGTTCTTCGTGATAGAAGAATCCCTTATTTCACCATCATCATCCTGAAGAAGCCTAAATAGTAAGCTATAAGCCACGAAGTGGTTAAATATAATAGCCACGGGTGTAGCCCGTGGGAAATGTGGTTTAGTTAAGTTATAAACCACGAAGTGGTTAAATATGAATAACTGCGGGTGAAACCCGTAGTGAATACAGCCTCCTGAATAGAACCCTGAAGGGGTTCAACTTTGGAGTTTTGATATTAAATACAAAGAGAATAAGATGCAAGGAAAAATATATATCGTTGGTTTAGGTCCTGGAGACCCAAACATGTTTTTAAATCCAGCTATTGATGCCATTAAAGAGGCCGATGTTGTTATTGGATACAAATACTATTTCCAGTTTATTCAAACTTTCCTTCATGAAGGAACAGAATGTTTGGATACAGGCATGAAACAAGAAACTCAACGAGCTGAAATTGCTTTTGAACATGCTGAACAAGGAAAGAAAGTAGCTGTTATTAGTTCAGGAGATGCCGGTATCTATGGTATGGCACCACTGATTTACGAAATGGCAGAAAAGCGCGATTCGAATGTTGATATTGAATTGATTCCAGGTATTTCTGCTTTCCAAGCTGCTGCAGCAAAACTAGGAGCTCCAATTGGTCACGATACCGTTATTCTTTCTTTATCAGATTTATTAACCCCTTGGGAGTTGATTGAAAGGCGTATTAAAGCAGCTGCTTTTGGCGATTTTGTTACCGTATTATATAACCCTAAAAGTAAGGGACGTTACTGGCAAATTTATCGTCTTCAGGAAATTTTTCTTGAGGAGCGTAGCCCAGAAACACCTGTTGCTATTGTTCGCCAAGTGGGGCGTGACGAAGAGCATATTGAGCTTAGTACGCTAGCTGAAGTTGATCTTGAAAAAGTGGATATGTTTTCATTGGTTGTGATTGGTAACTCTCAATCTTATATCTCAAAGAATAAGAAATTTATAACCCCACGTGGTTATTACTCTAAATACAGCGAAAAAGGTAAGCCAGGACCGCTGATTATGCAAAAAAGCTTTGCGACTATTGCTGAAGAGTTGAAGGGTAAAGATATTCCTTTGGAGACCAAGTGGGCTCTATTACATTTGATTCATACTTCGGCAGATTTCCAAATGGTAGATTTATTGAAAGTGCGTAATAACGCATTGAATGTTTGGCATGAGAAGTTGAAGAATGGTGGTGTGATTATCACTGATGTTACCATGATTACGTCTGGTATTCGTAAGGTGGCTTGCGAGCGAATGGGCATAGAAGTAAAATGTTATTTACACGATCCTCGTGTGGCTGAGCTGGCAGAAAAGCATAAAATCACCCGTACACAAGCGGGTATTCGTCTTGCGGTTGAAGATCACCCCGATGCTCTTTATGTTTTTGGTAATGCACCAACGGCCTTAATCGAACTGACAGCCTTAATGCGTTCTAAGAATTTCTCACCAATGGGAATTGTTGCATCACCAGTAGGTTTTGTGAATGTAGAAGAATCAAAGCATAGAGTAAAGAGTTTTGCGAAACTACCTGCTGTTATTATCGAAGGACGAAAGGGAGGCTCTACATTGGCTGCAACCATCGTTAATTCGGTACTAAGTTTAGATGATGCTAAAGAATTAAAAGTTGGTCGCGATGTCTAAATTTGTAGTCATAGGCATTACTGATATGCCACATCCAAACCTGAATAGAGAAGCAATTAAGCATATTGCTGAGGCTCGTTTTTTCTCGGGTGGCGTTCGTCATAAAGAATTGATTCAGGATTACTTGCCTCAAAATGCGGAATGGATCAATATTACCGTGCCTTTGACTAATGTTTTTGATCAATACAGACAAATTGACGAAACCATTGTTGTTATTGCTTCGGGAGATCCTCTATTTTATGGTATTGGAAATACGATTAAACGTGAATTTCCTGATGCTGAACTCTTGGTCTTTCCAGCGCATAACAGCCTTCAATTGTTGGCGCATCACTATCAGTTAGAATATGGTAAAATGCATATTGCAACCTTAACGGGGCGCGATTGGCCTGAGATCGATTTGCCTCTAATAAGAGGAGAGCAAATGATTGGGGTTTTAACGGATAGGCAGAGAACGCCAAACACCATAGCTCAATATTTGCTCGATTACGGTTTCGATAATTACGATTGCTATCTGGGTGAAAAATTAGGTGGACCTAATCAAAAATGTCAGAAATTAAGTATAGCCGAACTTTTAGAGATCGATTTTGTTCACCCTAATTGTATAATATTAATTCAGAAAGAACTGGTAATTCGTCAGTTTGGTATTCCCGATGAGGCTTTCCAAACTCTGGATGGGCGACCAAAGATGATGACTAAGAGTTTGATTCGATTAGCAAGTTTATCGAGTTTGCAATTGGATTCAGCCTCTGTTCTTTGGGATGTTGGTTATTGCACAGGTTCGGTTTCTATTGAGGCGAAGCAAGCTTTTCCAAAACTAAAGGTGATTTCTTTTGAGAAGAGACCTGAGTCTGATGCCATCATTCGTAATAATATGAAAACCTTTCATGTTCCAGGAATCGATATTCACAATGGCGATTTCTTTGCTCAAGATTTAAACGTTCTCTCTGCTCCCGATCGCATTTTTATTGGCGGACATGGCGGGGAATTGAATGAAATGATGCAGAAACTTCATGCTTGTTTAAAACCTAATGGATGCATCGTATTCAATGCGGTAAGTGATGAAACCATTGCAAGTTTTAAAAAGGTTGCACAAGAATTAGGTATGAAATTGGAAAAAGCCAGTCGCATACAATTGGATGATTTTAATCCGATAGAAATATTAAAGGCAACAAAAATAATATAGATACACACGGTCGTGCGTCTATGAT
>JADGEF010000026.1:23629-35308 GCA_016744515.1 Marinifilaceae bacterium
TGGAAAAAGCCAGTCGCATACAATTGGATGATTTTAATCCGATAGAAATATTAAAGGCAACAAAAATAATATAGATACACACGGTCGTGCGTCTATGATTTGATAATGTATTGAATTAGAGATTAAATATTGTTAACAGTAATTTGATTTCTCCTCCTTATTTTCAAGGAGGAGTACCCGAGGAACGAGGGGGAGGTGGTTTTTATATCACTAAGATCTTTAAAAAAATAGAGAGCCATGGATAAAATAGCCATAATCATAAATAATAAGCAATCGCTAGTAGTTGCAGATACGCTTTGTAAAGAGTTGGATCATGTTGAGATTTTTTCAGTTGGAGCCTACCAAGGCACGACAAAAATTGATTCAATAGCTAAGTTTCTTCAAAAAGATTTTAATTCTTATAATGCATTTGTATTTATAGGATCTTTGGGAATTTGTGTGCGCTCTATCGCACCTTTTATTCAGAATAAGCAAATCGATCCAGCCATTATCAATATGGATGTTAAAGGTCAATACGTTCAATCGGTATTGTCAGGACACAAAGGTGGTGCCAACCATTTGACTAAAACCATTGCCAGTATTTCTGGAGGAACAGCTTTGATTACCACTGCTAGCGATACCTTGAATTTATGGGCATTGGATATCATCGGTAGAAAATATAAATGGACTAATGAGTATTTTAATATCACTGAAAACGATTTTATTGCTGCTTTTGTTAATGGAAAAAAGACAGCTTTATTGCTTGATATAAAAGATGAAGGTAGCGAACAACTGGAAAGAACGCTACCCGATTTTGTAGAGGTTTTTTATGAGTTCTCAGCTATCAATCCTAAGAACTTTGATTTGATTATTGCTTTGACACCAAAGCTTTATGAAACAACACGTCCTATTTTATTTTTCCGTCCAAAGTGTTTGCATTTGGGCACAGGTGCTCAAAAGAACATCAATGTGGATGAGTATGAGGAGCAAGTTTTAAATTTCCTTGAAGAAAAAGACTACTCAAAGCATTCATTGGTAGCGATCAATACGGTTGACCTGAAAAAGGATGAAGTAGCTTACAAGGCAATGAGTGAAAAGCATGCCTTGGCTTTCAACTATTTTGGAGCAGAAGATTTGAATGAGATTGATGCCGGTCTACTTTTCTCCGAAGCAGCACATGCAGCAACAGGAGCAAATAATGTGAGTGAAGCATCTGCCTTATTGGCATCTGGAGCTAAGAAATTATTACTTGGAAAATCGAAGCATGTCGACTCTTTTGGTAAGCATTTCACCCTAGCTTTGGCTATGGATGTTCGCCAGGAAAGAAAAGCTGGTTTTGTAACTATAGTTGGTGCTGGTCCTGGCGATCCTGAATTGGTATCGGTAAAGGGAAAGAAACTATTGCAAAATGCTGACTTAATTCTTTATGCCGGTAGTTTGGTTCCACGTCGATTGACTGAATACGCTAAAGAAGGTTGTGTGGTTCGAAACTCGGCATCGATGACGCTTGAAGAACAGTTCGATATCATGCACAAACATTACAAATTAGGACACTCAGTTGTGCGTTTGCATACAGGTGACCCTTGTATTTATGGAGCCATTCAGGAGCAGATGAATTTCTTCGATCATAACCATATGTCTTATGAAATTGTTCCTGGTATTTCTTCATTTCAAGCAGCTGCAGCTCGTTTGAAATCACAATTTACCATTCCTGATCGTATTCAGACCATTATTTTAACTCGTGGCGAAGGTCGTACGGCTATGCCAGAGAGAGAGAAGTTAACTGAATTGGCTAAGTTCCAATCGACCATTTGTTTGTTCTTAAGTGCGACTTTGGTCGATCAGGTTCAAGCTGATTTATTGTCGGCTTACCCACCAGAAACACCAATTGCTGTTTGTTACAAACTGACTTGGCAGGAGGAGAAAATCTGGAGAGGTAAATTGAAGGATTTGGCTAAAATCGTAAAAGAGAATGAGCTGACTTTAACGACCATGATTGTGGTTGGCGAAGCCATCGACAATAGGAAGAACCGATCGAAATTATACGATCCTACTTTCAGACATATTTTTAGAGAAAAAAGCTAGTTTGATATTTAACCGCAGAGTACGCTAAGTTTTCTCAAAGTGCGCTAGGTAATAGGAAATTTTAGATGATCTATGTTTAGTGGTTTTCGAATTACAGTTGATTAATAATTAAGCAAACATCTTTGTGTACTTGGCGTTTAGCTTTGTTTTTAGAGAGAAAAGCTAGTTTGATATTTAACCGCAGAGTACGCTAAGTTTTCGCAAAGTACGCTAGGTAATAGGAAATTTCAGATGATCTATGCTTAATGGTTTTCGAATTACAGTTGATTAATAATTAAGCAAACGTCTTTGTGAACTTGGCGTAATTCTCAGCGCTCTTTGCGGTTAGTTTTGTTAGAGAAAAATTAACTCTTTGCGTTTAGCTTTGTTTTGAAGAGCTTTTAATTGCTCATTATTAATTAGAAAAGGAATGAAAAGGCAGATTTTAATATTTGGAGGGACGACAGAGGGACGCAAAACTGCCAATTGGTTGAGCGACCTGAAGCAGCCATTTTATTATTCGACAAAAACCACTAGCAATCCGCTCTTATCGGATATGGGCGTGTGTTTGTCGGGTGGTATGAATGAGGAAGAGATGATTGAATTCTGCCGCCAGCAAGAAATCAAGTTGATTGTAGATGCAGCGCATCCCTTTGCTGCCGATTTACACATCAATCTGCATCGAGTGGCAACTGAACTTGATATAGCAATTGTGCGAATCGAGCGTGAATTTATTGAGCGATTGGAACATGAGCATATTCGTTATTTGCCATCTATCGAAGCTTGTATTCAAGCGATTCAAAAGGAGGGAATTGAGAGAGTCCTTTCTTTGATAGGTGTTAAGAACCTACCTAAGATAAAGAAGGCTTTACCTGATTGCGATATCTGGTTTCGTATTCTCAACTTTCCCGAGTCCATTCGTATTGCGAATGAAGCGGAAGTGAAAGAAGAGCGATTGATTGTTTCTTCTCGTTTCGAAAATCTCCTTTTGGAGGAGGAGTTGATAAAGGAGCATGGTATACAAGGCATAATGACTAAGGAAAGTGGTTATACGGGTTTACTCGATAAAAAGATGGATCTGGCAATCAAGCATGAAATTCCTCTCTTTATAGTGAAACGACCAGATCTTCCCGAGTACGATAAGATCATTAAAACCCGATCAGAATTCCAATCCTATTTGGATGTGACTTTTGGTATAAAACGCTTGGAACTAGCTCATGGGTATACCACAGGAACTTGTGCTGCTATATCTGCGAAAGCTGCACTTTTGGCTTTACTCGATAAAAAACAGATGGAATGGGAGCGTGTTGACTTGCCAAATAATAGGGAAGCGATGATGCCGATACATTGTACCGAGTTTACTGAAAATTATGGTATTTGTACGGTGATTAAGAATTCAGGTGATGATCCTGATGTAACAGATGGTACTGAGATAGGCTGTCGAATTAGTTTTAATACCTCAGGCGAGATTTGTTTTCTAAAAGGCGAGGGGGTTGGTATCGTTACCAAGGCAGGTCTGGAAATTCCCATTGGACATCCTGCGGTGAATCCAATGCCTCGAAAAATAATTGAAAGAGAGCTAAATCGGATTTTGAATCAATACGAATTAACGAGAGGTGTTGATGTTTCTATTTTTGTGCCCATGGGTGCCAAGTTGGCTAAAAAAACCTTTAACCCACGTTTGGGTATCGAAGGCGGTATTTCAATTATTGGAACCACGGGTATTTTAAAACCCTTTTCGGCAGAAGCCTATGTGCAAACCATTAAGAAACATGTGCGTTTTGCCGTAGAGAATGGCAGTACTCAGGTGATTATTAACTCGGGAGGAAGAAGCGAACGTTATCTCAAACAGAAGTTTCCTGAGATGCCACAGCATGGCTATATTCAATACGGCAACTTTATTGGAGACACCATACATGCCATAAATGGGAGTGGTATTGAAAAAGTGACCATGGGTATTATGATGGGAAAGGCCGTTAAGTTAGCCAAAGGTCATTTGGATACACATAGCAAGAAGGTTGTTTTTAATAAGGATTTTTTGATACAGATTGCAAAGGAAGCTAATTATGATGAGTCATATGTCGATAAGATAAAAGAGGTGAATATGGCTCGCGATTTAGAAGGGATTTTCCCATTTAATGAAGAGGAATCTTTTTATCAGCATCTGAAAAAGAAATGTTGCAAAGTGCTCGAAAAAGAAATTGAAGATTATAAAATTGAATTGCTCCTAATGAATATCAAAGGTGATATAATTTAACTTGCATTGAGCGAATTCGAAGGATGTTGACCTAGTGATGTTTTATTTTGTTTAGCCCCAAAGGGGTGAGTTTAAAATAGCGATGGGTGTATCCCATCGTAATGTTATAAATACCAGTTATTACGAAGGAGCCCTAGCGACTGAAGTAATCTCTCAATAAAAGAACTCAGCTTAATACAATCACAGTGCGTTTATCATGAGATTGCTGTGTCCTCGTTCTCACAATGACAGTTGTTTTTGAGAAACTTGCTATGCATTATTATATATATCGGGTGGTTTGTTTTTAATTATGAATTACTTGAGAGTCTCACTTTTTTGTGAGGCTCTCAATAAGCACTTATCTAATTACTCATCCCGCAATGATAGTCGTTTTGAGAAGACAAGCCGTGAATTGTCATTGCGAAGGAGCCTTGGCGACAGCGGCAATCTACTAGCAAGTTGACACTTATTCCAATTTTTATTATCTCGGGCACCGAAGAGATTGCCGTGTCCTCGTTCCTCGTCCTCGCAATGACAGTCATTACGAAGGAGCTCTAGCGACTGAAGTAATCTCTCAATAAAAGAACCCAGCTTAATACATTCACAGTGCGTTATCATGAGATTGCCGCGTCCTCGTTCCTCGTTCTCGCAATGACAGTTGTTTTTTGAGAAACTTGCTATGCATGATTATATCGTACGCCTCACGCATTTATAAACGAATTAAAAGCAGTACTTTTGATCGCTGAATAAACAGATGAAATCGTGTTGAAGCTATTGGCTTATCGGCATTATAAAAATAGCTTATCATAGGATTGTGGAGAGAAAAATAGAATTACTAGCACCAGGGGGAGATATTGAAGCCATAAAAGCAGCGATATTTGCTGGAGCGAATGCGATATATTGTGGTTTGGATAAGTTCAATGCCCGAAACCGTGCAGCGAACATCAGCTTCGACGATTTACAGGGCATTTTAAGATTGGCACATCAACACGAATGCGAGATTTTTATTACCCTTAATATCCTTATCCTCGAAAATGAGATTCCTGCTCTAATCAATCTTTTGAATAAATTAGCGAATACCAGTATCGATGGGGTGATTGTTCAGGACTTGGGCATGCTTTATCTTCTGAATAAATATTACAAGAGCCTCGATGTTCATGCGTCAACCCAAATGACCACTCATAACTCAGGACATCTTAAATTTCTTTCTCAGTTTGGGGTCTCGCGTGTAAATTTATCCAGAGAATTAAATATTCATGAGATAAAGGAACTGAGTTCTGTTGGTCATCAAAATCAGATCTTGACCGAGGTATTTGTGCATGGTTCCAACTGCATTTCTTTTTCAGGACTTTGTTATATCAGCTCGGTAATTGGAGGCAATTCTGGTAATAGAGGTCGTTGCAGTCAGCCTTGTCGCGATAAATATGTACGAACAGCAGCCGGAAAAGATTACCCACTTAACTTGAAGGATAATTCGGCATATTTTGATATCAAAAAGTTGTACGAGGCTGGCGTTTATTCCTTAAAGATTGAAGGCCGAATTAAGAAAGCCGATTACGTTTATGCAGTTGTGGATAGTTGGAAAAAGAATATTCAATCCTTATACAAAAAACAAAAAGGTGGAACTGATAATAGTGCCTTGTATAAGGTCTTTAATCGGGATTTCTCCAATACATTCTTAAAAGGGGATATCAATAAGGGAATGTTTATCGACAACCCTAGAGATAATACCATTAAACATCTTTCAGAAGAGACAAACTATGCCTCGGCACAAGAATTAGAGCTGGCTCACCTGGCTTTGTATCAGGAAAAGGATGATCTCAAAAGTTTTATTCAGAAGAACATAAAAGAGTTGGATGCAAGCAAGGCATACTTGAGAATTTATTTGTCGGGAGAATGTGACCAGCCATTAAAATTATCAGTAAATATGCCTGAAGCTTCTTTCGATTTGTTGTCGGAGGTGCCACTTCTGAGAAAGGGTAGCGAGGTTTTGAACAAGGAAATGGTATTGAAGCGCTTTAAGGTTATAAACGAAACGGCTTACTATATTGATGAAATCGATATGGATAATTTAGGAGCTGATTTATTTATTCCTTACAAGGAACTGACTTCTCTTAAAAAGCGTTTGTTGTTTATTTTGAATGGTTCAAAAGAACAGATTGAGCCGATTATGCTTCCAAGTCTCGAAAAATCGAAAGCTCCTGCAGAACAAGCCAAACTCTCCATCTTAATTTCTTCAAAGGATGATCTTTCGCTTTGTAGTGAGCACACTGGGTATATCTATTTCCAATTACCCAACAGTTTTAAGAATAGATTTGCTGAATATCTTGATCTTTTTAGAGAGAACAAAAAGTTGATCCCTTGGTTTCCTTCTGTGATTATTGGAGATGATTACAATACGGCTGTTGAATTCTTAAGCGAATTGAAACCTCATAAAATTATAAGTAATAATACAGGGATTGCCTACGAAGCTTGTCAAAAAGGAATCGATTGGATAGCGGGACCAGAGCTTAATTTGACCAATTCGTATAGCCTTTTGTGTTTAAAAGAAGAGTTGAATTGTAAGGGGGCTTTTTTATCTAATGAGCTAAATAAAAATCAGCTTAAACAAATTAAGTGTCCTGATAATTTTGAATTGCATTACAGTATATATCATCCGCTAGTGTTGATGACTAGCAGACAATGTTTGTTTCATCAGGTAACGGGTTGTGAGAAGAATCGTGTTGATGCCACCTGTATTCAGAATTGCGATAAAATCTCATCTATCACAAATTTAAAGGAGGATACCTTTCTTATTGAGAAGAGTAGGGGGAACTATCACCATGTTTATAACGAACACAATTTTTTGAATACGGCAATCGTTAAAGATTTACCCAACAAGTTTTCAAGTTATTCTATCGATTTAAGTGAGTTTAGAACAGAAACTGATGCAAAGCTTGATAAATCGAAATTGATTCATATGTTTAGATCTGTTTTAGATGATGAAGCTGATTCGGAAGAGGGATTAGGAGAATTCATCGTTTCAAGCACCTGTGGACAGTACAAAAAAGGGATTTAGCTTATAGAGTTTATTGCATTTTATAACATTTTTTAAGTTTAAAATATCAGGTAATTTATCTACTTTAGATACGTCTTGATGCGTGAAACATTCAGAATAAAGCACGGCATAATTCTTGAAAAACACATTGAAATGAACTTCGGAACGGATAAACAAACCAAGCAAGATTTAAATCTATTTTCAAAGCAAAAGGGCGATCTCTCTGTGTTTGATTACTATAATCGAACAAAAACAAAAGGAGGTTGTCTGGAGTTAGAAATGCTGATGGAAAGCCCATCCTGCGATTTGAATGAAATAAATCAGAGAATTGAAACGATTCGATTTATCAGTGATCATCAAATTAAATTTGATTTTGATAAGGATGCTTTAGATTTTATTGAGCATTACTTGAATCAAAATACGGATATCCTTCGTAGTAATGTGATTGATTCTTCCCTCACTTGGCTTAAGAATAAAATAAAACCCACCAATGAGTACTATATCATTACAAGGGGACTTGAATATTTAAAAGGGTATATTCAAAGACTTTCTATTTTGGTAAATGGTTTTAATCAGGCTGAAGTACCTGTGTTTTTTATAAACTTAATTCAGGTAGTTCGTGATTTTGAAGCCTTGCCACGTATTAAAAAGATTCTCAATCCGAAACACATGAAATTCTCATCCCTCGAATTGAGTCGCCTTGATAATTTGATAAGAAGCAGTGAAAAGGGACGGGTGTTCGAGCTCTTGAGGCTTACTTATCAGCTTGATGCCTATATGTCGCTTGCCGAAACGGCTGGGGATAAGAATTTGACATTCCCTGAATACTGCGAATCAGATACACCCTATCTGAATATTAAAGGTTTCTATCATCCTTTTTTGGAAGCGCCTGTTGCCAATGATATCGAAACGGATAGTCATCAAAATCTGTGTTTTGTTTCGGGAGCCAATATGGCTGGGAAGTCAACCTTTCTAAAGTCGATAGGCTTGTGCCTGTATTTGGCTCATGTTGGGTTCCCTGTGCCTGCAAAATCAATGCGATGTTCTGTTTTTAAGGGGCTGTATTCAACCATTAATATTTCTGATGATATCGAAAAAGGGCACAGTCATTATTATAGTGAGGTGAAACGAGTGAAGGAAGTCGCTTTGCAGATAAAGGACAAAAAGAATGTTTTTGTCATATTTGATGAACTGTTTAGGGGAACTAATGTGAAAGATGCTTATGATGCCACTTTATTAGTGACCAGTGGATTTGTGAAAATTAAAAGCTCCCTGTTTTTTATATCGACACATATTGTTGAGGTGGGGCACGAATTGGAAAAATTGGATGGCACTTGTTTTAAGTGTTTTAGATCGAGACTTGAAGTTGGTAAACCCAAATATGATTATAAACTCGAAGAGGGTATTTCTTCGGAACGCCTAGGTTTAACTATCGTTGAAAACGAAGGAATTATGGCTATTATTGAAGAGGTTGTTGCGGACTCAGCCGCAAACGTATAAGTTAATTACCCTGTAAAGTCCCCTATTTATGGGTTTTGAGAAAGTGATCCGTTTTTTCTGTGTAATTTTGCCATCAAGTTTCCTTTCAATATGTATTGGGGAGCATTTAACGAACGAACCAGCGCCAATTTAATATATACGAATTGGCATCTGACTAAATATAAAAGATACATGCGAATCGGAATAAATATAAAAGACACATGCGAATCGGAATTATAGGAGGAGGAGCAGCAGGTTTCTTTTCAGCAATAGCAGTAAAGGAAAGTCATCCAGAGGCTAAAGTTGTGATTATCGAGAAATCGAGACAGCTTTTATCCAAGGTGAAAATATCGGGTGGAGGAAGATGCAACCTAACTAATGCATGCGATCCGCAGGATTTGTATCAAGCTTACCCAAGAGGCGGGCGAAGTTTAAAAAAAGCTTTTAACCTTTTTAATAACAAAGATTGTGTTGCGTGGTTTGAATCTCGAAATGTGCCATTAGTCACTCAAGATGACAGCTGTATTTTCCCTGTTTCTCAGGATTCCCAGTCTATTATCGATTGCTTTTTGAAGGAATGTAAACGACTAAGTATAGAAATACAAGTTGGCTTAAAAGTTAAGTCTATCAACACTGTTGGAGATTTATTTGAACTCGATTTTGATAAAAATGATGTTGTTTCGGGAAGCTTTGATAAGCTTATTGTAACAACGGGAGGTTCTCCTAAACGGAGTGGTTTGGAATGGTTGGAAGTTTTAGGGCATAAAATTGAAGATCCAATTCCATCGCTATTTACGTTTAACATGCCCGATGAGGCTGTTACAAAGCTGATGGGTATTGTAGTAGAAAATGCATTGGTGAGTTTACCAGGCAGCAAATTGAAGTCGGAAGGGTCTTTGCTGATTACCCACTGGGGAATGAGTGGTCCAGCCATTTTAAAATTGTCTGCTTTTGGAGCAAGAATTCTAAGTGAGAAAAACTATGAATTTAAGATTTTAGTTAATTGGGTGAATGAAGTGAATCTCGATTTGGTTATAGAGAACTTAAAAGCTATAGAAAAAGAACACACCAATAAGCTTTTAGCCAATTATAGACCTTACGGTTTACCCGATAGATTGTGGCAATTTTTGTTAGAAAAAGGAAATCTATCTCCTCAAAAACGTTGGGGCGAGTTGGGGAAGAAAGGCATGAATAAACTACTGAATCTGCTTACAAACGATGAGTACTCAGTGAAAGGGAAAACAACCTTTAGAGATGAATTTGTGACTTGTGGTGGCGTGAGTTTAAAAAGCGTTGATATGACTACAATGCAATCTAAAAAAGTGAAGAACCTTTATTTTGCAGGCGAAGTTTTAGATATCGATGCCATTACTGGAGGTTACAACCTACAGGCAGCCTGGTCTACAGGATTCCTCGCAGGACAACTGAGGTAAACTATATTGATTAATGATTGCTGTTTTTAAGGCATTTTGAAAGAAGTAATAATTCTGAATTCATAATTCCTAATTCAAAAACGAAGTCTTAGCCATTCTTAATTATAAGGTCAAGGCTTTCGGGTTTTACGATTGTAATCTGTTTATCTTTTAGGATAATAATATCTTCCTTATGAAATTTAGTTAAGGTATGTATGGTGCTTTCTTTAGAACAGCCAGCCAATGAAGCCAGCCCCACACGGGTAACAGGCAAGGTGAAATTATCATTTTGATAAATTTCCCTAAATTCTTGTAAGATCATAGCCAACGAAGCCTCAACATTTTTACCAGCCAATCGACTTGTACGGTGCATAATCGTATTGGTGAGAGACGACATATGTCGCATCAGTTTAAGCGCAAACTCTCCATTCTCTTTAATCAGGCTTATAAATAACTTCATATCTATCATTTTTATGGTGGTATCCTCTAAAGCAACAGCAGAAAAATCAAAGCTTTTACATGCAAAACTGCATATAATACCTATGAAAGAATTATTACTAATAAGTTTTAAAGTTGACAGTTTTGAATCGTTTGTCACATCAAGTTTTACTAAACCTTTTTTGATATATAGGATGTGAGATGCCACAAAACCTTGCTTAATGATGGTTTCTCCTTTAGTAAATCGAAGTATTGTGGTGGATTTTTCCACCATATTGTTTTGATTATGCGTTAATGAATCGAAACACTCTTTTGCGTTAATTGGTTGATAGATGGAATTATACCCATCAGTTTGATATTCTAAAGTCATTTGTGTAATTAATTTGATTTTAAATAAGCTTTATAAAAGGGTGTCAAATCACACCAAAGATAGTGAATCTATACGCCATTTTTTATTTTTAAAGATGATGTAGATGTTTCATTTTTGTATTGTTAAAAATGATACCAACTAAACCAATATATAAATGTCAGACTTAAAATTTAGAGTTAAAGCGTACAGTGAGAATCCAACTAAAACGGTAGTGAAAGCAAGAGGCTTCGAAATTATTATCGATGAGCCAGCAGATCTTGGAGGTACAGATGAGGGAGCAAATCCTGTTGAATACATTCTTGCAGCATTTTGCGGATGTATCAACGTTATGGCTCACATTATTGCTAAAGAGATGAGCATTGAACTGCGTTCGGTTAAGATTAAAATGGCTGGAGAACTTAACCCTAATCGTTTGTTTGGAACATCATTTGATGATAGAGCAGGGTATAAGGGCATCGATGTGACGATTGAGCCCGACTGTGACGCTTTACCCGAGGTTTTGACTCAATGGTTAGAGGCAATTGAAGACAGATGTCCTGTTTCAGATAATTTAAGGAATATTACTCCTGTAAATTTAAAACTGAAAAAGAAAAAACAAGCTGTTGAAGTATAAGCCTAGATGTACTAATTGGTTAAGCTGTCACTTTACGAGTGACAGCTTTTT
>JADGEF010000027.1:0-27776 GCA_016744515.1 Marinifilaceae bacterium
TCGCCACCGAAAGGAATTACTGCCGTATGACGAAGTACACCATCAAAATATAGGGTGATATCTGTTGTTCCGCCACCTATATCAACAAGTACAGCTCCAGCTTCTTTTTCTTCAGGGGTTAAAACTGCGAGAGATGAAGCTAGGGGTTCTAAAACAAGTTCTTCGATTTCAATATCAACAGCTTTGACACAATTTTCGATATTTCTGGCAGAAGCCGTTCTTCCAATAATAATGTTAAAGTTACCATCAAGTCTGCGTCCAGCCATTCCAAGAGGGTTGGTTATTCCTTTATCCTTATCTACCACATAGTCTTGCGGAATTACATGTAAGATTTGCTCACCAACTTGAATAGGAATCCTAAAATTCTCTTTCATAATAGTGTCAATATCTTCCTGAGTAATAATTTCAGAACCATTTTGGATATATTTAAACTGGCGGTTTTTTAAGCTTCTAATATGTTGCCCTGCAATACCTACGTATGCCTTATCAATCTTAAGATTTGTATTCTGTTGTAATTTATCAACCACCTCACGAATGGCATCAATCGTTTGGTTAATGTTTTGGATAACGCCTTTAACTACTCCCGTAGATTTGGTTTTTTCTAATCCTAGTATTTGAAGTTCTCCGTTGGATGTAACTTTTCCTGCTATGGCAACAATTTTTGTTGTCCCAATATCTATGGCTGCTATAATTTCGTTTGTGCTGTTCATCCTATCACCTTTTTGTACATACGACCTGATTCTCGTATTTCAAATTTATATTTTTGTATTTGTTCCAACCTACAGTTGAAAACCCATCTTTGTATAATGCATATAGCTTCGAGAATTTCCTTTCGAAGTTGTCAATTTTCCCCATCTCAATTTTTTGTCCGCCAACTCGGGGGATTAAAATGTATTCGCTATTCGAATCTACATAGATTTGATTGATTTGTGAAGACCAAAATTCATCTTTTGTAATAAAATTTACCAGTGGCATTAGATCGCTTTCAATCGTTTTGTCTTTAATGTGACCAGAAACAACCAAAACCCTTGATGTATAGCTCGAAGAGAGTGGCATACGCTTGCCTTCTTCATCAATATAAAACCCTTTCCCTTTTAGTAATCGAACAATAGGTTTTCGTTGCTCAATTTCCAAGTGTAAGCAGCCCTTTAGAGAGGTGAAAACTTCTGTGTTTTTTACTGATGGAATTTTATTTATCACTTGTTCTAAGTACTCTTTATCTATTTTGGAGGCTTGTTTTCCAATTATGTCTGGGTGATTCTTTAAGATCAAATTTTTGATCTCAGAATCGCATATGAAATGTGTATTTAGACTGTCAATAATATCGATATCAATACCTGTAACCAGTATGGCATCACTTTTCTTATTCACAAAAGCGAATGTGAAAATGATGTAGGCTAATAAAGCCAAAGTGATTAATATGGATTTGATATTTTTCAGCATTTTATTCTCTGATTCAAAACGTGTTCAATGGGTTCAACAAGCTTGTCGATATCACCTGCCCCCAAAGTTAATAATACTTCTATCTCGCTCTGTTCAATTTGTTTAATTAATTCACTCTTTGAGCAAATTCGACCTTTCTTTTTCATTTTGCTAAGAATGAGGTTTGAGTCAACACCTTCAATTGGAAGTTCTCTAGCAGGATAAATATCAAGTAAGATCAGTTCGTCTAATAGATCTAAACTTTCTGCGAAATCATTAGCAAAATCGCGTGTTCTTGTAAAAAGATGAGGTTGAAAAATGCCTGTAATCTTTTTGTCTGGATATATAGCTTTAACGGATGAAATACTCTCCCAAAGTTCTTTAGGATGATGTGCATAATCATCAATAAAAACTAAATTATCGCTTTTGATTCTGTAATCGAATCGACGACGAACACCCAAGAAATTATTTAATGCCAATCGAAGTTCTTCTTCGCTAATGCCACAAATTAATGCGACAGCACTTGCAGCAATTGCATTCTCAACATTTACCCGACCTGGGTAGGATAGTTTTAATCCTTTAATGCAGCCACTAGGGTGTACTAGATCGAATTGATATAAACCATTAATGAGTTTTAGGTTTCTGGCATAAAAATCGGCTTCTTCCTCTAAAGAATAGGAGTAAAGATTAATACCTGTAGGGCTTAATGGTAAACCTTTCTTGTAAATTAGATGACCATCTTTTTTGATTTGAAGTACGTAATCCTGAAAGGTTTTTTCAAGCTCTTCTTTTTCCCCATATATATCTAAATGATCTGCATCCATTGAAGTAACAACAGCTACTTGTGGATGAAGTTGAAGGAATGATCGATCAAACTCATCAGCTTCTAAAACAACCCAGGGGCTTTTTTTAGATAGGAGTAAGTTGGTGTTGTAATTTCTTGTAATGCCACCTAAAAAGGCATTGCAGTCTAGAGTTGAATTTTTAAAGATATGAGCTGTTAAACTTGATACTGTTGTTTTGCCATGAGTACCAGCAATACCAATTCCGTTTAGTGGATCAGACAAAAATCCTAGAACTTGAGCTCTTTTCATCAGGAGGAAATCTTCTTTTTTGAAAAAAGATAACTGTTTGTGACTTAATGGAATTGCTGGGGTGTAAACAACTAAGGTTTCTTTTTTATTGAGATAAATATTAGGGATGTTATCAACACCATCGCTGAAAATAATATCGATTCCTTCTTTTTCTAGTTCACCTGTAAGTAATGTTTGTGTTTTGTCGTAACCAGATACATTCTTCCCAATAGCCTTGAAATAACGTGCTATTGCACTCATTCCAATGCCTCCAATTCCTATAAAATAGATATTTTTAAAATTCTCTATATTCATTATTCCCTTGCCTCTATATGTATTAGTATACGTCCATTAGACCTAAACCTATTTATTAATCATTTTTAAAATTTCATCTGCAATTTCGTCTGCAGCATTCGGCTTTGCTAGTAAAGCGATATTTGTTCTAAGATTTTTTAGTTTTGAATCGTTATTTAATAACAACAAGGCTTCTTTAACCAAACGTTCTCTTGATTCAATATCTGGAATCATTATCGCTGCATCCTGATTGACAAGAGCCATCGCATTTTTAGTTTGGTGATCCTCAGATACATTTGGTGAGGGAACCAAAATACAAGCTTTTTTTACTAAACAAAGTTCAGATATTGTTCCAGCTCCAGCTCTTGAAATAACAAGATCGGCTGCTGTATAGGCTAAATCCATTCGAGCTAAGAAATCCGAAACTTGAACGTTTTCAATGTCAGCTTTAGCAAGTTTCTCTTTCATCTCTTTATGGTAGAACTTACCACATTGCCAGATGACCTGAATATCCTCGTTCTTAAAAGCTCCAATATTTTTAATAATGCTGTGATTAATAGTTCGTGCACCTAAACTTCCACCAACTACAAGTAATGTTTTTTTGCTTGGATCTAGATTGAAAAAATGTTGAGCTTCTGATCTTAAATCTTTCAAATTTGCTAAATCTTTCCTTACAGGATTTCCAGTTATTAAGATTTTATTAGCTGGAAAAAAACGCTCCATACCTTGATAAGCTACACAGATTTTATTTGCTTTCTTGGCTAATAACTTATTCGTGATTCCAGCATATGAATTCTGTTCTTGAATTAAAGATGGAATTCCCATCTTGTTTGCTGAATGTAATAATGGACCACTTGCATAGCCACCAACACCAACTACAGCATCGGGTTTAAATTCTTTGATAATCTTTTTCGCTTTACGAAGACTTTTAAATAATCGAGAGAAAAATTTAAGATTCTCTTTGCTGAAATTTCTTTGCAATCCTCTAATTGGAAGCCCTATTATTTTGTAACCAGCAGCTGGAACTTTTTCCATCTCCATTTTACCATCGGCACCAACAAATAAAATCTCTATATCGTCTTGTTTTGCTTTTAAAGCATTGGCAATGGAAATTGCTGGAAAGATATGTCCTCCAGTTCCACCTCCGCTAACTATTATTTTAATCTTCTGCATGATTTATCTCTTCTTGTTCTTTAACTGATCGGCTCACACTTAAAATCATTCCTAGAGCTGCACTGGTAAATATGAGTGACGTTCCTCCCATGCTGACCAGTGGCAGAGGTTGACCTGTTACCGGAATTAAATTGACTGAAACAGCCATATTGGTTAATGCTTGTGCAACAATACTTAAACTTAGCCCTATGACGAGGAAAGCGGGGAATGTTCGATCGCATTTCCGCACTATAGAACCCGCCCGATAAATGAGAAATAAGTAGAGAGCTAGAATTCCAAATCCACCAAACCATCCTAACTCTTCGAGGATAATTGCATAAATAAAATCGGAGTAGGGATGAGGTAAAAAGTTCCGTTGGTTGCTATTGCCAGGGCCTTTCCCAAATATTCCGCCAGAAACGACGGCTATTTTAGCTTGATCGACTTGATAATTACGATCGTTGCTAGTTTTTTTCTCACCCATGCCAGCGAAGTTTAAAATTCGATTTCTGACAGTGTGTATACGTCCAAAACTATCGGGTAATAAAGGTGCAATTATAATTAACATGATAATGAGGCCTAGACCAGCCCCCAAAGTTCCAAGGAGATACTTGGCGGCTATTCGACCTATAAACATTAGCATTAAACAGATGGCACCTAGAATGGCAGAGGTTGAAAAGTCATCAAGAAAGATGATTCCACAAACGACACCAATTGCAGCAATTATTTTCCAAAAAGCTTCCTTTTGACATTCTCTATCGGTTTGAAACTTAGATAGTATTCGGGAGACAAATAGAATTAAGGCTAATTTTGCTAATTCAGATGGTTGAAAGTTAAAACCAATTCCGGGAATTGTAATCCATCTTGATGCTTGGTTAAGGTTTACACCAACAATTTTCGCCAATAACAACATGCCAATGGCAATGAATAAGCCCATGTTGGCCCAGCTAGAATAATGTTTGTATGGTATTTTGTGAGTAACCCAAATTATAAAATAACAACCGAGTAGTAGAACCAATTGCTTGACGAAAAAATAGGATGTATTTCCTCCTTTAACCTTATATGCTAAGGTTCCAGTAGAGCTGTAGACTACCAATAGCGAAATAATGGAAAGTAAAAATATAATGATCCATATCACTTTATCACCTTGTAATTTAAAATTGTTGACAAATCGTTCCATTTGATTCTATCTATAATTTTCGAATTTCATCTTTAAATTGATTGCCTCTATCTTCGTAATTTTTGAATAAATCGAAACTTGCACATGCTGGGGATAATAAAACTGTAGCCTCTTCATTTGCTAGTTCGAAAGCTCTTTTTACAGCATCATGCATTGTTTCTGTATCAACAATTGTATCGACAACACCATTAAAAGCTTTATGAATTTTTGAATTATCGACGCCTAAGCACACGATAGCTTTTACTTTTTCTTTAACTAAGTCTATTAGTTCCGAATAATCATTCCCTTTATCAACACCACCAACAATCCAGACAGTTTCGTTATTCATGCTTTCAAGAGCGTACCATGTTGAATTGATATTTGTAGCTTTTGAATCATTTATGAACTCAACACCACGAACATTTGGTAGTATCTCAAGGCGATGTTCGACACCTTCAAAATCACTTAAGCTTTCTCTGATGATTTCTTTACGGATGCCAAGAATACTACCCGCTAAACCTGCAGCCATTGAATTGTAAGTGTTGTGCTTTCCTTTTAGCGAAAGTTCATTTTGGTTCATATTAAGATTGATGTTTTCATTCTTAATAATTAAATCATTATTTTTCAAACTTGCACCCTTTGGTAAGCATTCATAAATACTAAATGGGTGCTTTTGAACTTGAACTGATATTTGTTGAAGTTCTTTTGTTATGATCTCGTCATCATGACAGAAAATAAAAGCATCATTCTCAGTCTGGTTTTGAATAATTCTGAACTTTGAATCGATGTAATTATCCATTTTATAATCGTAACGATCAAGATGATCAGGCGTAATATTCATTAGAATGGCAATGTCAGCTTTGAATTGTTGCATACCATCGAGTTGGAAACTGCTTAATTCAACTACATAGTGACTGTAATCGTTCTCAGCAACCTGACGAGCTAAACTGTGCCCGATATTACCAGCTAAGCCCACATTTATACCTGCTTTTTTCAGCATGTGATAAATAAGTAGAGTTGTTGTGGTTTTTCCATTACTACCAGTAATGCAAATCATTTTTGCATTGGAATAACGGCCAGCAAATTCAATTTCTGAGATTACGGGAATGTTTAAATCGTTTAGCTTTTTTATGAGAGGAGCAGTATCTGGAATGCCAGGGCTTTTAACGACCTCATTAGCTTCTAAAATACGCTCTTCGCTATGTTTTCCTTCCTCGAAAGGAATATTGTATTCGTTCAGAATTTTACTGTAGCCTGAAGTGATTTGTCCCTTGTCTGAAACAAATACATTAAAGCCTTTGCTTTTAGCTAGTATAGCTGCACCAACTCCACTTTCTCCAGCACCTAAAACAACTATGGTTTTCTGACTATTCATTTATCTGATTTTAAGAGTCACAATTGTGATTACTGCCAAGAAAATACCGATAATCCAAAATCGAGTTACAATTTTAGCTTCAGGATATCCCTTTAATTGATAATGGTGGTGAAGAGGTGCCATTCTAAATATTCGACGACCTTCACCATATTTTTTTCTTGTGTATTTAAACCATGAAACTTGCATCATTACAGAAAGATTCTCTACTAAGAAAATTCCGCATAATATGGGTATTAGGAGTTCTTTATGAATGATAATTGCCAAGACTGCAATAATTCCTCCTAATGAAAGACTCCCCGTATCGCCCATGAAAACTTGAGCAGGATAAGAGTTATACCAAAGGAATCCAATGGTAGATCCAATAAATGCAGCAATGTATACAACCAATTCTCCTGAGTGAGGAATGTACATGATGTTAAGATAACTAGCATAAATTAAGTGACCAGAAAGGTAAGCTAAGATACCAAGTGTTGCACCAATAATGGCTGAAGTTCCCGTGGCTAGACCATCCAATCCATCAGTCATATTGGCACCATTTGATACTGCTGTAACAATAAAGATGGTAACAATAATAAAAAGAATCCATGCGAGTATCCCTGAATATTCACCACTAAAACGTACTAAGTTTTCATAATCGAACTCGTTGTTTTTAAAGAAAGGTATAGTTGTTTTAGTTGATTTTATATCCTTTGTCATTGCAGTTGAATTCGCTTGATCAACTGTAAAACCTTTATCAACAATTTCAGTAGGAGTTCCAATGTCATAAATGCTCGCTTTTTCACGAATTACAACATCATCGTTCATATATAAAGTTAAACCAACGATTAGACCTAAACCTACTTGTCCTGCAATTTTGAAACGACCTTTTAGACCTTCTTTGTCCTTTTTGAATACTTTGATGTAATCGTCAATAAAGCCAATTAATCCTAACCACACAGTGGTGATTATCATTAAGATAATGTAAATGTTATCGAGTTTAGCGAATAATAAAACAGGAACAAGAATAGAAATTAGAATAATTAGTCCACCCATAGTTGGTGTGCCTTTTTTCTCCATTTGTCCAGCAAGACCAAGGTCTCTTACGATTTCGCCAATTTGTTGCTTTTGCAAATAGTAAATGATTTTTTTACCAAATACAGTTGCGATAAATAGAGATGTCATGATGCTTAAAGCAGCACGAAACGAAATATAATTAAACATCCCAGCTCCTGGGAAATCTAAGCCGTCTAGGTATTTAAATAGATAGTATAACATATTTATTGATTGAATATTTCGTTAATAATGTCTTTGTCGTCGAAGTGGTGTTTTACACCATTTATTTCCTGATAATCTTCGTGTCCTTTTCCTGCTACAAGAATAATATCGTCTTTCTTTGCAAGCATGATAGCTGTGCGAATAGCCTCTTTTCGATCAGTAATAGCGAGTACTTTTCTTAGGTTCTCAGCAGAAATACCTTCTCTCAATTCTGTAATAATAGTCTCTGGGTTTTCAGAACGAGGATTGTCAGATGTTAAAATTACTTTGTCACTATATTCGCCGCTGATTTTACCCATTAAAGGGCGTTTGGTTTTGTCTCTATCGCCACCAGCACCAACAACAGTAATTACAGTTTCGTTTCTAGTACGAAGTTGGTCAATTGTGAGTAATACATTCTTTAGTGCATCTGGCGTATGTGCATAATCAACAATTGCCATAATGCCATCTGGAGAAATAAGACTTTCGAAACGACCAGCAACAGATTTCAACTCGCTCATTTTCATGAGAATTTCTTCTTTAGATTGGTCAAGAAGCCTAGCTGCAGCATAAACTGATAGTAGGTTGTGAGCATTAAAGTCACCAATGAAATTTGTCCACAGTTCGACACCATCCATTTCCAATAGCATACCATTGAAATGTTTTTCAAGAATTTGACAGCGATAGTCGGCAAAAGCTCTAGTTGAATAAGTGAACTTATGTGCTTTTGTATTTTGCAATACGATTTTCCCATTCTTGTCATCTGCATTGGTGACAGCAAATGATGTTTTGCATAATTGATCGAAAAATCCTTTTTTAGCTCTTAAATAAGCATCGAAAGTTTTGTGATAATCTAGGTGATCGTGCGTAAGGTTTGTGAAAATTCCTCCTTTGAAATTTAAAGCTCTAGTTCTGTGTTGAACTATTGCATGTGAGCTTACTTCCATAAAGCAATAGTCACATCCTGTATCAATCATATCTCTTAATAGTTTAGAAATTTGAATGGCATCAGGAGTTGTATGTGTGGCTTTTACTTCTTTTGTATCAATATAATTTGTAACCGTAGAAAGTAGCCCCACTTTATAGCCTAGTTTTTTGAAAAGTTCGTAAAGTAAGCTGGCAATAGTTGTTTTGCCATTAGTGCCCGTAACACCTACAAGCTTAATATGATCTGATGGGCAGTCGTAAAAGTTGTGTGCTAAAGTAGAAAGTGCTTTTGAGGTGTTTTCTACTTTAATATAAGTGATGTTTGGACTTATATTTTTAGGTAAACGTTCGCACAAAATTGCTTTAGCACCTAGTTCAATAGCTTTAGTAATGAAATCGTGGCCATCAGATTGTGTTCCAACCTGTGCAATGAAGAAATCTCCTTCCTTCACTTTTCGTGAATCGAAATGTAGCTCTTTGATCTCAATATTGAGATCGCCTACACTTTTTATTATATCGACGGATATTAATAAATCCTCTATGTTTTTGGTCATCTTAATCATCTTTTATATATGATATAGGTCTTCTGCTTTTTCTTAGGATAACTCTATTTTAATTCTAGCACCCGATCGGAAATTTGAACCTGGACGGATCGACTGTTTTTTCACTGAGCCAAACCCAGTGGTTATAACTTTCAATCCTGCATTTTCTAGAATATATAGAGCATCTTGCAATCCCATTCCTTTTACATTAGGTACTAAGTGATTGTTTATTGTTCTGTTTTTGTATTTGATAATTGAATCCTGACGCGATGTTAAAACCCAATCGCTATAAATCTCACTATCATCAGTCGATACTTCTAGCTCCTTAAATACCTTATCTAAGTCCTCTTTGTGACCATTCAATGAAATTGGCACTTTTATTTCGTAGACCTGTTCGTCATGTTTTGGAGGATGCATGGCATATGTCATTGCGTAAACCTTATCTGCAATTGTTTTGAAAACGGGTCCAGCAACTTGATTCCCATAAAAGCCTTTCTTTTTATCAGGACTGTTGATAACAACAATGCATGAATACTTTGGTTTATCAGCAGGAAAATAGCCTACAAACGAAGCTTGATACACTTTGTGTCCGTAACCTGTGTTTTTATCAGCAATCTGAGCTGTTCCTGTTTTACCAGCAATGCTATAACTTGAATTTCTAAGATTTGTTGCTGTTCCTCTCAGAACAACACCTTCGAGCATAGATCTTACTTTTCTCAATGTTTCTTTTGAGCAAAGACTTCTTTTCAAGACTTCTTCATCAAAATGCTTAAGTACTTTTCCATGGTATTTAATTTCACGGACGAACATGGGCTTCATCATTTTACCATTATTCGCAATAGCATTATAAAAGCTTAATGTTTGTAGTGGAGTTTGCTGAACTTCGTACCCGATTGACATCCACGGAAGGGAGATTCCAGACCAACCTTTTTCTCCAGGATATTTGATTTTTGGTCGCCCTTCTCCTTTAATATTTAACTCTAAGGTTTTATTCAATCTGAACTCGTATAACCGATCAATAAAAGTTCGAGGCTTATCCTTATAGAACTGATTAACTAGTTTTGATATACCAACATTGGAAGATTTCTCAAAGGCTTCTTGAACACTTATCGTTCCATAGCCACCAATATGAGAGTCACGCATTTTATCGCGATAGAAACGATGAACACCATTTCCTGTTTCGATTGAATCTGTAGGTTCTACATAACCATCTTCAAGTAGCGCCATCATCGATGCAAGCTTGAATGTAGATCCTGGTTCAGTTGCTTCACCAATAGCGTAGTTGTATATTTCTTTGTAGGTTCTCGATTTTTTATCTAAACCTAGGTTTGCAATAGCTTTAATTGCACCTGTTTCAACTTCCATTAATATTGCCGTACCATGATTGGCGTGGTATGCCTGAAGTTGTTGTAGAAGTGCCGTTTGTGCAACATCTTGAAAATTGACATCAATGGTTGTGATAATATCGTTTCCATCTTTAGGGTCTGCTTGATTCACAGGAAGCCATTTTCCCGACATTTTTTGCATCATCGAGATACCATTAATACCTTTTAGGTCACTTTCAAACAAGCCTTCAAGTCCTACTTTTCCAATTAATTCATCCCCATTTCCTTTGTTTAAATAACCAATTGTTCTACTCGCTAAGTTGATATGAGGTTGAACTCTTTTACTTTCATGTAGACAGATTAAACCTCCTTTGTTAGATGATAATCTGAAAAGGGGGAATGTTTTTATTTTTTTAAGTTCGTTGTAATTTATTTTTCGGCGATTGATTAATACGTATCTGTTCTTTTTTGAATGGAATTTGGCATTCCAAAGTAATCTTCGATAATTAGATTTGCTTTTGTCACGGAAGAATTTAGACAAGCAAAGAGCTAATGAATCAACCTTCTTCTTAAAAAGAATATTGGTTAATCCTGGTGCTTGAAAATCCATTCGTAACTCGTAGTAGGGAATTGAGCTTGCTAGAAGACGACCATCCGCAGCACAAATATCACCACGGTTTGCATAAACCGTAATGTCTTTTTTGCTGATAGATTGTGCGCGGCCTCTCCATTCGTCACCCTCGAAAACTTGCAGATAAACCACCCGGCTTACCACACAGAATGCGAAAAGAACAATTAGGGTGTAACAGACGCCCACTCGCCACATGATGTCGTTTTTTATTTGCACAGTATTACTCTTCTAGATAGATTTTTATTGGAGGTTCTGTAGATTCAATTAAATCTAAGCCCTCTTTTTCTACTCTTTTTACAACTTCTGATTGTTTGCTCATATACATCAATTGTGATGCAGTTGTTATGGATTCAAAGCGTAATTCTTTCAGCTCCTTTTCAAGACTTATCATTTCACGATAAACACGTTCAGAGTGATATCGATTGCTGATATAATAGATTCCTAGGATCGCAATGAAAAGAATAAAAGGGAGGTGGTGTACAACCACATCCTTTGATAAGACACTTCCCGAAATGATATCCTTAAAAGATCCCGAAGGGGTTTCTTTTATTTCCTCTTTGGGACTAATGAAGTCTTTATATTTTTTCTTGAATCCAAACATTCTAATTTTATTTGAATGACTCTAATTAATTCTTGGCTGAGCGATTCTCAGTTTCGCACTTCGTGACCTGTTGTTCAATTCCAGTTCTTCTTCGCTAGGAAGAATAACTTTTCGGTTTACAGCTTCTAGCGGTGCATTGGTTTTACCATAGAAGTCCTTTTCTGCACCTCCTGCAAATTTTCCATCTCGAATGAAATTCTTCACCAATCTATCTTCTAGTGAATGATATGTGATAACTACTAATTTTCCATCAGGTTTTAGTGCGTCGGGAATTTCATTAAGCATGTCTTTTAAAGCATCCATCTCAGCATTTACCTCTATTCTTAACGCTTGGAAAACTTGTGCCCAATAGCGATGCTCTTTAAATTTTGGTGTACAAGGCAGAATAACTTCTTTTAACTGCTGTATGGTTTTGAATTCATTATCTGCACGATGAGCAAGAATCGTTCGAACCAATTTTCCAGGATTCTTCACCTCACCATAGTATTTAAAAACTCGGAAAAGTTCATCAGACGAATAGGTATTTAGAATATCGGCTGCGTTAAAATCAGCACTCTGATTCATTCTCATATCCAAATCTCCATCGAAACGGAATGAGAAACCACGCTCAGCGACATCAAACTCATGAGACGATACGCCTAAGTCAGCAAGAATGCCATCAACTTTATCGTATCCAATGTATTTTAAGAAGTTTTTGAAATATCTAAAGTTGTGACGAATGAAAATGAATCGTTCGTCGTCTATGATGTTCCTTTCTGCATCAATATCTTGATCGAAACCAATAAGTTTACCTGTTGTTAGGTGTTTGATGATTTCTCTAGAGTGACCTCCGCCACCAAATGTCAAATCGACATATATCCCATCTGGTTTAATGTCCAAAGCTTCGATGCTTGCATTTAATAGTACGGGTACGTGATATGATGTCATGCTGTATGATATTACAAAATTTTAAAAATATATTCTTAAAGAAATCTAGCCTATAGTGCCGTGTTGTCACCTAAAATGTCATTCGCCAATTGATTGAATTCTTCTTGATTCATTCCAGAGTCTTGATATTTTTCAGTATCCCATATTTCAATTTTCCCATCTTGCCCTACAAGTGTTAAACCTTTAGATAGATCAGTATCTGAGAAATATTTTTTAGGGATGAGGATTCGGCCGTTACTATCGACCTGTACTTCTGCAGTTCCCCTGAAAAATTCTCGTAAGAATGTTGCATGCTTACGATTAAATGGATTTAGCTGACTCCGAATTTTAGCTAATTGCTTGTCCCATTCTGATGATGGAAAAAGGTCAAGGCAGTTTTCGTATAGGTTTTTTCGCATAACAAACCTGTCTTCGGAAGATGCAGCTAGCAGCTTTCGAAAGGCAGCAGGAAGAAGAACTCGTCCTTTTGCATCAAGTTTGCATGGGTAATCGCCTATGAATGTTAACATTGGTAAAAATGGTTTATAATTGTAAAAGTAAGAAATTTCCAAACCACTTTCAACCACTTTTGCCCACTTTAGTGAGATTGTTGAAAACTTTTTCTATTGGGTGTTTTTAGGGGTTAGATTAGGGACCAGATTTGGACTTATAGCTTTGGTTTTCTAAAACTTAGTTTCGCCTATGAATGGTGGTTCTTTAGCCTTGTATTGTTGTTATTCTGATCAACAAAATCTTTAATTGATTTCGTATGATGTTTAGATTTTCTTTTGTTATTTTTACTTGTTCAAAATAACGATTAGCAGCTATGAAGCTCAGAATGGCTGCAAAAGTATAAAAATAAATGGCATGAAGAAATTAGTGAATTATGGGTTTGTAGTGAGTTTTATATGGATGGGATTTATACTGTCTATCAGTTTTATGGAAGCTTGGGTGAAGTTTAGGGTTGTAAGTCTTGATTTACCTACTGCGCTTGATGTGGGGCAGCATGTTTTTGGTGCCTTGAATATGGTAGAACGCTTGTTTTCAGTGTTTCTATTAATTGTGATTTTTTATAAATTCACAGATAAAGTTATTGTAACAGCAGGTTTGGTTATTTTCACTTTTATTGTGGCTCAGTCTGGTTATTTGTTGCCAGAATTGAATGAGCATACACAATTGATTATGCAGGGGATGGAGCCAGAGAAAAGCTCAGTACATAAAATGTATATCCTTATGGAAGTGTTGAAATTAGGAGCCTTGTTTGTTCTTGGATTAAGGCAAGTGAAATTGTTTAAAGAGAATTAGGACTTAGAGGAAATAAAAGTAAGCTTTGTGTTTACCAAAACTTTGATTGTGGAAAAATGTCCTTTATGTCGTTCTGAAAATACTTCGTTTTATTGTGAAGGAGAATCTCGTGAGTATTACTCTTGTTTAGACTGTTGGCTTGTTTTCGTACCGCAAGTGTATTTTATTACGTATGAAGCTGAGAAGGTTAAGTATGATCAGCATGAAAATTTGCCTGATGATTTGGTTTATCAAGACTATCTGAAGCAAATTATGAACCCTGTTCTTGATAGAGTATCAGAAGGGGCTTGCGGTTTGGATTTTGGGAGTGGTCCTGGTCCAACTTTGTCAAAAATGTTTGAATCTCGAGGCTTTCAAACGGATATTTATGATGCTTTCTATGCCCCCAATGAGGAGGTGTTTCATAAAGCTTATGATTTTATTACAGTTTGTGAGGTTGTAGAGCATTTTCATAAGCCACAAATGGAGCTTGATCGATTGTATAGTTTGTTAAATCTTAATGGGGTTCTGGCTATCAAAACTCAGTTTTTGCCTTCAGAAGATGAATTTCCGACTTGGTATTATAAAAGAGATATGACTCATGTTTGCTTTTTCTCGGAGCACAGTTTTAAATTCTTGGCAAACAAATTGGGGGCAGAGATGGTTTGTGTTAAGCCTAATGTCGTTGTTTTTGTTAAGATGATTTGAAGAATTACACCTAAATTTTACTAATAGGTATATTAAAGGGCTAGTTGATTATTTCTGCTAGTCCTTATTTTTATTTGGAATTTTGCTTTTTTTTGAAAAAGAACCCCTTTAGCTTATTTAGACTTATAATGGATTTCATGTACAAAGCTTTTGTCATTAAAATTTTATGAGGATAGGTCTTATCTTTAGAAGCGAGTAATTATTTGTAATGATTTTGAAACTAAAACCTTAAATGTGAAATCTCTTTTCTTAGTTGTAGTTAGTTTGATGTTTGTCTTCCAGTCTCAGTGTCAGGAGATGATGCAATGGCGTGGTGTTGATCGTGATGGTAAGTATGATGCCAAAGGTTTGTTGAAGAAATGGCCAGAAACTGGTCCAAAACTGTTGTGGAGTTATGAGGCTTTAGGAGATGGTCATGCATCGGCAACTGTTACTGATGATGTTGTTTACACAGGTGGTGTTGATGGTGATCAAGGTTTTATTATTGCATTTGATCATTCAGGTAAAGAGTTGTGGAAAAAGAATTATGCCAAAGAATGGATGGATAACTACGATGGTGTAAGAGGTACTCCATTGTTGGATGATGGCATGTTGTATATGATGAGTGGTCATGGTGAATTAGTAGCTATGTCTGCAAAGAACGGTGAGAAAATCTGGTCTAAAAATATGTTGACAGAATATGGTGGTAGAAATCTTCGTTTCGGAATGACTGAAAATCTTTTAATTGAAGGCGATATGTTGTTCTGTACTCCAGGTGGTGAAGAGACTAATGTAATTGCTGTAAATAAAAAGACTGGTGATTTAATTTGGAAAACAAAAGCAATGGGCGAGAAGTCTGCATATTGTTCTCCTTTACTAGTTAAGAGAGGAAACCGTTCACTTATGGTAACGCATACGGATAGTTCAATTATTGGAATTGATATTCATAATGGAGAAATGCTTTGGAGTTTTGAGCATAAGAATACGTATGGTATTCATCCAAACACACCTTTGTATAAAGATGGACAACTATTTTGTTTTAGTGGATATGGAAAAGGTGGCGTAATGCTTCAATTATCTGAAGATGGGGCATCTGTTAAAGAAGTATGGCGCAATGCATTTGTTGATAGCCAGATGGGTGGTGCTGTTTTAGTCGATGGGAAAATTTACGTGTCAGGACATAAAAACCGCATGTGGTATTGCATCGATTGGAAAACTGGTGAGGAAATTTATTCATCAAAGGCAATAGCTAAAGGGAATGTCATCTTTGCTGATGGTATGTTGTATTGCTATGGTGATAATGGTGAAATCGGTTTAATCGATATAAAAAATGGAGAATTCAATAAGGTAAGCTTTTTTCGTGTTCCGATGGGAACAAAACAACACTGGGCTCACTTGGTAATTCATAATAATAGATTGTATGTGCGTCATGGTAACGCCTTTATGGTTTATGAAATTTAAAGATTCGCACCTTATTGTTAATATGCTTGAGATGAAGATCGTGCTTATTTAGACTGATTAACAATAGAGATTTGTTAATCGAATGTTAATGAGGTGAATCCCTAGTTAGTCTAGAGGAGGAATTGATAGCTTTAAAACAAATATTATTTTAAGTATAGTATCTGATATAAAAGTAAAAATATATAAAATGAAACGATTTTTGTTATTTGGCTTTGTGGCCATTACAGTTTTTACTCAGTGTAATTCTCCAAAACAAACAAGTGAATGGCGTGGCCCAAATCGTACTGGGGTTTATAATGAAACCGGTTTGTTAAAAGAATGGCCTAAGGAAGGACCTGATATGTTATGGTCCTTATCTGATATTCCTAAAGGTTATTCTTCTGTAGCAGTCGTTAATGATATCGTATACTTGACCGGAATAAAAGATTCAATGGATGTTTTGATGGCCATTGATGTGAAAGGGAAAATCAAATGGCAGGTACCTTATGGACGTAAATGGGATAATACGTTCCCAGATAGCCGTTGTACGCCTACTATTGAGGATGATAGAATTTACCTTTCAAGTGGGAAAGGTGATTTAGCTTGTGTGAATGCCCTTACTGGAGATATCTTTTGGGAAGTGAAAGCGAGTGATAAATTCGAAGGAGCTTTCGGGGAGTGGGGGATTTCTGAATCGTTATTATTACATGGTGATAATGTTTATTACACACCTTGTGGTGAGAAAACGACCATGGTTGCTTTAAATAAAATAACTGGTGAAACTGTTTGGCAATCTAAAAGCTTAAAAGACAAGTCAAGCTATGTTTCTCCTTTAATGGTTGATCGAAATGGGAAAAAACAGATTGTTACTGTAACAGAAAATAATGTTATAGGTGTTAATCCAGACAATGGCGAAATTATTTGGACTTTCGATTACGCAAAATATGCGGGTGGAGAATGGAAGGCAAATATTCAAACGAATACACCTCTTTATTATGACGGGAAAATATTTGTGACAAATGGTTACGATCATAAATCGGTAATGCTCGATTTAAGTGAAGATGTTTCCTCAGTAAAATTAGTTTATGTTGACTCTTTATTAGATGTGCATCTTGGTGGAGCAGTTCGTATAGGTAAATATGTGTATGGTTCTAATTGGGAGCATAATCGCATGGGGAAATGGGTTTGCTTAGAGTGGGAAACAGGTAAAGCTATGTACGAAACTAAATGGAAGAACAAAGGCTCTATCATTTCTGCTGAAGGTATGTTGTATTGTTACGATGAAAAAGGTGGGAATATTGCTTTAGCTAAAGTAAATCCTGAAGCTTTTGAAGTGATTAGTTCTTTTAAAGTGCCTTTGGGTAAGGGACCACATTGGTCGCATTTAGTGATAAAAAATGGCATTATGTATGTGCGTCACGAAGATGCCTTAATGGCTTATAATATTAAAGCATAGTATCCATTTTTATGAGTAAAAAACACACAAATATTTTTCTGCTGACTTTGGCTGTTGTCATAGCCATCTCAATATTTGTTTCTTGGCTACGTTACGATCCTGTTCAAGACTTTACTACCAGTGTGCCAGGTCTTGATAATCGTCCTAAGGCTGGAAACGAAGCTGTAGATGAGGTGAATATTGGAGAGAATTTTAAATTCTATATTGAGCATACTTCAAACTTAACTGGAAAATGGACTCAGTTTAGAGGAGGGGAGTTCGATAATATATCCAAGGGAAAAATAAAGCTAGTTGATAAAATTGGACCTAAACCTAAAATTATGTGGCAACATGATTTAGGCGAAGGACATGCAGCGCCTGTTGTGTATAACGGGAAAGTTTATTTGCTCGATTACGATGAGGTGAAAAAAGCAGATGCACTTCGATGCTTTTCATTAGAAAGTGGCGAAGAGATATGGAAACGATCTTATAAGGTTCATGTGAAAAGGAATCATGGAATGTCTCGAACTATTCCTGCAATCAACGACAAGTATCTTGTGAGTATGGGACCACGCTGCCATGTAATGTGTGTGAATCCTGAATCGGGTGATTTCTTGTGGGGATTGGATTTGGTTAAAGAGTATCAATCTGAAATTCCTTTTTGGTATACCGGGCAATGTCCGACTATAGATAATAATGTAGCCATAATTGCTCCTGGTGGCAGGGCTCTATTGATTGGTATTGATTGTGAAACAGGAAAAGTTTTGTGGGAAACACCAAACCCTAATGGATGGAAAATGTCTCATTCATCTGTAATGCCAATGGTTCTTGATGGTAAAAGAATGTGGGTGTATGCAGCAGTAGGCGGAATTTGTGGTATTTCTGCTGAGGGTAACGATTTGGGACAAATGCTTTGGAAAACAAAAGATTTTTCTCCTTCAGTAGTGGCGCCATCGCCTCTGATATTTGGTGATGGGAAAATATTTATGACTGCAGGTTATGGAGCAGGAGGCGCTCTTTTTCAAGTGAAGAAAATTGGACAAAATTATCAAGTAGAAACCTTACAGAAATATAAGCCTAAGGATGGAATGGCATCGGAACAACAAACGCCGATTATATATAACGGACGTATGTTTACGATTCTTCCTAAAGATGCAGGTGCAATGCGTAACCAATTTGTATGTGCAGATCCTGATGATTGCAAGAAAATTTTATGGACAAGTGGTAAGACTGATCGTTTTGGATTGGGACCGTATTTGATTGCTGATGGTAAGTTTTTTATTCTAAAAGACAATGGCGAATTAACCATTGCTAGAGCTTCGACTGAAAAATTTGAATTGCTAGATAAAGTGAAGCTTATAGATGGTCATGATGCTTGGGGACCGATGGTGATAACGGATGGTCGATTGTTGATGCGAGATTCAAAACATATGTTGTGCATTGATTTACGTGCTAATTAATTTCAGATGATGAAAAGCGAAATATGAAACGATCCATAATTAAATACACTAGAAGATGTAAATCATCTCATATTTTACATCTTGATACTCAAATCTAATTTTAAAAGATGAAGAATAAGCTAGGCTTAATTTTTTCTGTAGTTCTCTTACTTCTTTTGGTAGGACTAATTGCTGGTGATCTATTTTTCGAAAAGCCCAAGTCACAAAAAAATATATATGAATACGATTTGGATGAACTGAGACAGGTTGATTCAAGTTTGATTGCTTATAAGGAGACTGCATCATTCCTAATTGATGGAGAAGCAGTTTATGGACTAGCCTTAGATTCTGACGATAATATCTACGTGAGTGGAAGAAATAAGCTTTGGATTTTCAATTCGAATGGAGAATTTCAGTCGAGTATGAAAGTTCGTGGTGATGCACATTGCGTGAATGTATCTGAATCAGGAAATATCCTTTTAGGCGTTGGGAATCGAGTAGATGTTCGTAAGCCAAACGGCGGATTAAATAACAGCTTTCAAATTAAAGGAGCAAAAGCCTATATCAGCAGTATAGCTGAAAAGGATGGTGTTGTTTATATAGCCGATGCGGGACAAAAAATCGTTCATCAGTATACAATAGATGGAAAGAAGATCAATCTTATTGGAGGCAAGAATCTTGAAAAAGGTATTCGTGGTTTTGTTGTACCAAGCCCTTATTTCGACCTCATGTTAGGCAGACAAGGAGAGCTTTGGGTGGTGAATCCTGGTCGGCATGCACTGGAGGCTTATAACGAAAAAGGCGATTTGATATCAACTTGGGAACGTACATCAATGCGAGTTGATGGTTTTGGTGGCTGTTGTAATCCAAGTCATGTCGCTATGTTATCTGATGGTTCATTTGTAACCAGTGAAAAGGGATTAGAAAGAATTAAGATTCATTTGCCATCAGGTGATTTTAAATCTGTAGTGGCAGCTCCATCTCAATTTGATGCGGGAACCACAGGTTTGGATTTGGCTGTAGATTCAAACGACAGGATTGTTGTTTTAGATCCATCGCGCAAGCAAGTGAGAATTTTTGAACTAAAAGAATAAAATTTAAGCTCTTGCTGATTTGAAATTAGTCTCACATCTCAAGTCTTACACATTTCGACTTCGCTCAATGCAGGTCTTATATCTATAAATAATGAATAGAAGACGTTTTTTACACAACATCGGAAGAGGAACGATTTTAAGTGCCTTAGCTATTTTTTCAGGAACAATGGTTGATCGAAGCATCAATTCTGAAGGCGGCTGTGATTTCGATTTTGTATGTCGTAATTGTAAAAAAAATAAAGACTGTACTTTGCCTGATGGTATTGACTTTAGGAAGAAGAATTCAATCCAATAATCTGTAAGAATGGAAAAAAAAGGGAAGAAGGATAGAAGAGATTTTATAAACACCTGTTTTCGTTTCGCAGCCGGGGCAAGTTTGGTTGGAGTAACGGGGGTTTTGGCACATAAAACCATATCGGGAAATACACTTTGGCAAATTGATACGACAAAGTGTACTCAATGTGGGCGTTGTGCTACCTCTTGTGTGGTGACTCCCTCTGCTGTGAAATGTATTCATGTATACGATATGTGTGGCTATTGCGATTTATGTGGTGGCTATCTTCGTCCTAATGTAAAGAATATTACAACTGGTGCTGAAAATCAACTTTGCCCAACTGGCGCAATTAAAAGAAAGTATATCGAAGATCCATTCTTTGAATACGAGATAATTGAAGACTTGTGTATTGGCTGTGGCAAATGTGTGAAAGGTTGTGGCGCTTTTGGAAACGGGTCACTTCAGTTGCAGGTAAGTCATGATATCTGTGTGAATTGCAATCAATGTGCCATTGCTCGTGATTGTCCTTCTGATGCATTTTCACGTGTGCCAGCTGATGAGCCTTATAAATTTTCAGGCTTCAAAAAAGAAAAGAAAGGCTAACCTATTTCAATACCTTAAACAGATTTCTTAATGTCAGAAATTTTAAAATACTTAACACAAACCTGGAATATAAAGAAGCTTGTCACTCTGCTGTCTTTATTTGTTTTGATGATGACTTCAGGTTTACCACTTTTAGCTCAACAGCAGCGTTTCCCAAAACCAGAGTTCGAGTCAGGTTACACACAACCAGTGACATCAATGCCTGATGCTCGTTCCGATTTTTTTGCTCTTTTCGATGTCTTTGTTCTTATTTTGGCTCTGTCATTAATCACGTGGCTAATTTTAAAGAAGCGTTCAAGACGTGGTGTTTTAGCCGTTTCAGTATTCTCTATCCTTTATTTCGGTTTTTTTCGAGAAGGCTGTGTTTGTTCCGTGGGATCATTACAAAATGTGACTTTAGCGCTCTTCCAACCCGAATATAGTATTCCTATATCGGCTTTGGCGTTTTTTGTCATTCCTCTTGTGTATACCTTATTTTTTGGACGCACATTTTGTGCAGGAGTTTGTCCTTTAGGGGCTATTCAGGATGTTTTGCTGTTACGCCCTGTAACAATGAAAACTTGGCTTCAAAAAGTCTTGGGTTTAATCCCTTATATCTATTTGGGTTTATCTGTTCTATACGCAGCTACGGCTACCGATTTTATTATATGCAGATACGATCCTTTTATAGGAATTTATCGATTCGACGCCACCTTTTTCATGTTTAGTATAGGTGCTATCTTTCTTTTATTGAGTGCTTTTGTTGCTCGACCTTATTGTCGCTTCTTTTGCCCATATGGTGTATTACTAAATTGGATGAGTCGCTTCTCTAAGCATCATCTTACTATTACGCCAAACAAATGTATTCAATGTCGTTTGTGTGAAGATTCTTGTCCTTTGGGAGCAATTAACAAACCAGTTCCTGTTAAGGTGATGGAAGATAGACCATCTGCAACTAAAAGATTTATAAAGCTGAGCTTGATTATTCCGGCATTAATGATTCTTAGTGCATGGACTCTTTCAAACTTTCATGAAAATCTTGCTAAAGTAAATACCAAAGTCAGCTTGGCAAATGAACTGATGTTATTCAAGCCAGATGCGATGCTACCAAGTGTCGAAGTAGAAGCTTTTAAATCTGCAGGAACACCAGTTGAAGAATTGTATTCGGAAGCTGCAGTTATTGTAGAGCAGTTTTATATAGGAGCTTGGATTCTGGGAGGCTTTTTAGGTTTAGTTTTCGGATTGACTTTATCAAGTTTATCCGTATTCAAATACCGAGAGGACTACACGCCTGATAAAGGTGAATGTGTGAGTTGTGCTCGCTGTTTAAAATATTGCCCTGTTGAGAAATAAATTTGATTAAGGAAATAGATAGAATATGGATACGAAATTTTCTAATAAAACCGTGAATCTTCCTCTTTGGAGAGGTGTTGCTATTGTAGCTGGCGTTTTTGCCATTTTAATTTGTGCTATGGTTATTGTCAATTATCTGCAAATTAATAAGGTTGATCCAGTCAATACCGAAGTGATAAACACTTTGGTTGAGCGATTGAATGAAAACCCTAAAGATGTGCAACTCCGTGAGCAAATACGAGAGATGGATTTGTTGGTTCGTAAAGCATTTTTTACCAATCAGTGGGAAGTAAGAACAGGAGCCTATCTTCTGTTGCTTTCTATCATTGTCATGATAATCGCTTTGCAAGTCATGCGAATGGGCAAAAAGAACTTGCCATCGGTTGATGAGGAGTACAGTCAAAATATAATCACCTATCAGCAAAATGCTAGAAAATGGGTGAGCATAGGAGGATCAGTATTGATTCTAGTAACTCTGTTTTTGGCATTTGTTACCTATAAGGATTTGGGAACACGTTTTACCGATGCAGCTAAAATTGCAAAGGCAGAAACTGTAGCTAGTGAAGTGAAAGCTGCTCCTGAAGTAAAACAAGAAACACCCAAGTCTGTTGTAGCGAAGAAGAATGAAGTTGAAAAGATTGAAGAAGTAAAGGCAAGTGAGCCAGAGGCGAAAAAAGAAACTAAGACTGAAGTTCTTGAAAAGCCTGTTGAAACAGAGGCTGTAGCTTCTGTCAATAAATATAAAGGTGAGTACCCTACAAAAGCAATGATGGCAAACTTCCCTTCATTCAGAGGACCTGGAGGAAATGGAATTGGCTATCAGAAGAATGTCCCAACCGAATGGGATGGAGCTAGTGGTAAGAATATAAAGTGGAAAGTTACGCCAGAACTACATGCCTATAATTCGCCCGTAATTTGGGGTGACAAGCTTTTTCTGTCGGGAGCAGATGCAAATAAAAAACAAGTTTATTGCTACAATCGAAACTCTGGTAAGTTACTCTGGACAGCCGATATTAATAATGTTGCTGGATCTGTAGCTTCTCCTGAGGTAACTCCTGATACTGGGCATGCTGCTTCAAGTGTAAGTACTGATGGAACTTTTATTTTTGCAATTTTCTCTAATGGTGATCTTATCGCTTTAGATATGAAAGGCAAAGCTGTTTGGTCTAAGAATTTAGGTGTTCCTGATAACCATTATGGACATTCATCTTCTTTAGTTGTTTTTGAGGATAAGCTGATTGTGCAGTACGACCATAAAAAATCTGGCAAAGTAATGGCTCTTTCGACTAAAACAGGCGATGAGGTATGGCGTACAGATAGAAAAGTAAAAGTATCGTGGGCATCGCCAGTTGTTGTGAAGAATGGTGACAGAGCAGAAGTGATATTAGCTTCCGATCCTTGTGTGGCTTCGTACGATGCACAAACAGGTGAAGAATTGTGGAAGCTTGATTGTATTACAGGAGAAGTTGGTCCATCGGTGGCCTATGCCAATGGAATTGTGTTTGCTCTTAACGAATATGCCAGCTTAGTTGCGATTAAAACAGGTGATAAGCCTGAAGTTCTTTGGGAAGCCTACGATTATTTGTCTGATGTTCCAAGTCCTGTTGCGACAGACAAATATTTATTTGTAGTGACATCATATGGACTTGTGGCTTGTTACGATGCTCTATCGGGAGAATTGTATTGGGAGCATGAATTTGATAACGGATTTTACGCTTCACCAATTTTGGTTGATGAAAAAATATATTTAATGGATAGAGCAGGTACCATGCATATTTTTAAAGCTGATAAGGTGTTTGTTTCTGTTGCGACTTCAAAGCTAGGTGAGAAATCAGACTCAACACCTGCTTTTGCTGATGGACATATTTATATCCGTGCAGGTAAGAATCTATATTGTATAGGTAAATAAGTACTTAAAATATTTATGAGTGCCTAGGGTACATGAAGTTATAAGTACTTATGAGTTTAGAGTTGTAAAGTGCTTGATACATTTCGACTCCGATCAATACAAGGGTTTTTGCTTAATACTTATTTAATGAGTGAGCAAATAAGGGGGGAGGCTTAGCGACTTTCCGTCTTAGCATTCTATTTATTTAAAAAAAATGAATAAGATAATTGATATAGTTGACAGAATAGTTGAAGATAAGGGGAAGTCACCTGAGAAAGTGATTCCTATTTTGCAGGGGATTCAAGGAGAGCTGAATTATTTACCAGAAGAGGCCTTGAAGCGTGTTTGTGAAATCACAGATATTACACAGGCTCAGATTTCTGGCATCTCAACCTTTTATTCTCAATTCCGTCATCAGCCAGTAGGCGAGCATATTGTTCGAGTGTGTGTAGGAACGGCTTGTCATGTAAAAGGAGCAGGACAGGTTTATGATGCGTTTCGCAGAGAATTGAAATTAGCTGATGGTGTTTCTACTGATGACGAAAAGAAGTTTACACTTGAAGAAGTAGCCTGCTTAGGTTGTTGTACTCTGGCTCCTGTCGTTCAAATCGATGATGTGACTTACGGTCATGTCGAAACGGGAACCGTCAAGGATGTGCTTGAAGACTTTCTGTCTAAAGCCGATAATCAGGAAGAGGAAAAAGTGAGAACGCTTTCAGAAAAGGGTTTGCCACAAGGTGAAATCCGTATTGGATTAGGATCTTGTTGTATTGCTAGTGGTAGTTCTGGTGTAAAGGAAGCTTTGGAAGATACTCTAGACAGTAGTGGTATTAATGTGGATGTGAAACAAGTTGGTTGCGTTGGGGTTTGTAATCAGGTGCCGATGATGGAGATTCACAAACCAGGAGAGGATGCGGTTTATTATACGAAGCTAAAGTCGGAAGATGTTAGAGATATTATCCAAAAACACTTTAAGTCTGATAGTTTTATGGATCGATTCAAAAGTCGATTCTATAATTACGCAGAGAATCTAACTTTTACTGATATTCCACAATCTTCGGCTCGTTACAGTGTTAATGAACAAGATACTCCAATTGCAGAATTTCTTAAAGGACAAATCAATATTGCTACTGAATACAGAGGTGAAATTCGACCTTCAGATTTTGAAGAATATAAAAGTAAAGAGGGATTCCAAGCTCTTGAAAAATGCTTGAAAGAAATGAATCCTGATCAGATTATAGATGAAATTGAGAAGAGTGGACTGAAAGGTCGTGGAGGTGCTGGTTTTCTATCAGCAATTAAATGGCGAATGGTTCAACAAGCACAATCAGATCAAAAATATATTATTTGCAATGGTGACGAGGGTGATCCAGGTGCTTTTATGGATAGAATGCTTTTAGAATCCTATCCATTCAGAGTTATCGAGGGGATTATAATTGGAGCCTATGCCGTTGGTGCAACTGAAGGTCGTTTATATATACGTGCAGAATATCCATTAGCTGTAGAGCGAATTCGAGAAGGGATTAAAATATGCAGAGAAAAGGGCATTCTTGGTAAAAATATATTGGGATTAGATTTTTCTTTCGATATGGAAATTTTCGAAGGAGCTGGTGCCTTTGTTTGTGGTGAAGAGACAGCATTGATTGCCTCAATTGAAGGAAAAAGAGGCATTCCGCAATTGCGTCCTCCATATCCAGCAGAAAAAGGACTTTGGAATCAACCTACACTTATAAATAATACGGAAACCTTCTCACTTGTCCCTTGGATTCTGAGGAATGGATCGGATAAGTTTAGTGCGATAGGAACTGAGAAAAGTAAAGGAACCAAGGTTTTTGCTTTGGCAGGAAAAATAAATAGAGGTGGATTAATTGAGGTGCCTATGGGTATCACAATTCGTCAGATTGTAGAAGAAATTGGCGGAGGAATTGCTGATGGGAAGAAATTTAAGGCGGTTCAAATTGGAGGTCCTTCTGGAGGTTGTATTCCAGCTGATATGGCTGATACAACTATCGATTTTGATTCTCTGAAAGAAGTGGGAGCTATGATGGGATCAGGAGGACTAATCGTTCTCGATGAATCGGATTGCATGGTGGATATTGCTCGTTACTTCTTATCCTTTACTCAAGAGGAATCTTGTGGACGATGTACTTTCTGTAGGATTGGAACTCGAAGAATGCTCGAAATTCTAGATAAGATTAAATCGGGAAAAGGAAAACTTGAAGATCTGGATTTGTTAGAGAAATTGGCCATTAATACCAAGAAAGGTAGTATTTGTGGTTTGGGGCAAACAGCACCAAATCCAGTTCTATCAACTCTAAAATATTTCAGACACGAATACGAAGCCCATATAAATGGAACTTGTCCATCAGGAAAGTGTGAAGATTTGATTAAGTATGAAATAGAGGATGATTGTACCGGTTGCACCAAGTGTGCACAGCGTTGTCCGGTTGATGCTATTGAGGCAAAGCCTTATGAACTGCATAAAGTAGATAACGAACTTTGTATTAAGTGTGATATTTGCAGGCAAATTTGTCCTGTCGATGCAGTAGTAATACGATAGAAGTAGATTATGGTAAAACTAAAAATTGACAATAAAGATATAGAGGTATCTGCAGGAACAACGGTTTTGAAAGCTGCTGAATCTGTAGGTATTCACATTCCTTCTATGTGTTATTTGGATGGTTGTTCAAATCATCCAACTTGTATGGTTTGTATGGTGAAGGATATTAAATCTGGAAAGATGATGCCGTCTTGTGCAACAAAAGTTGTTGATGGTATGAACTTGGCAAGTGAGGATACTGAAGTTTTTGAGGCAAGAAGAGAAGCTGTTGAACTTTTGCTAAGTGATCATGTTGGTGATTGTGAAGCGCCTTGTCGAGTGGCTTGTCCTGCTTTTATGGATATCCCTAAAATGAATCGTTTCATTGCGCAAGGCAAGTTCGATGAGGCTCTTGAAATTGTAAAAGAAGAAATTGCTCTGCCACATATATTGGGCTATATCTGCTCAGCTCCATGCGAGAAAGTTTGTCGCAGAAAGGATGTGGACGAAGCCGTATCAATTTGTATTTTAAAAAGAACAGCTGTTGAAGAATCAGAAAATCAATATTTACCAGAAGTGAATGAGGCAAGTGGTAAGAAAGTTGCTATTATTGGTTCTGGAGTTACTGGTTTGGCTGCAGCATATCATATATTGAAAGCAGGTCATCAGTGTACTTTGTTCGAAAAAGAATCTGTACTTGGAGGAACACTTCAAGCAGCAATTGCTAAGGACGAAATACCTAAGGAAGTTTTAGACTTAGAAATTGCAATTCTTCAAAAACTAGGCTTAGAGCTTAAGCTTAACTCATCTGTCAACTCAAATAATTTTGAATCTATCCGCAAGGAATATGATGCAGTGATTATTGCAAGTGGACAGAATTCTGATGAAATAGCTAAATTGAATCTCGATTTTAAGGGAGAGAAAGAGGCTTTTAAAACCAATTTACCTGATGTATTTGCTGGTGGAAGTGTTGTTCGATTGCAAAAAATGGCTGTAAAGGCTTTGGCTCAAGGCAAGGAATTGGCTCATTCAGCGAATCTGTTTTTAAACGGAAAAGAAGTTGAAACAACCAAGCGAAAATTTAATTCACGTTTTGGTGTTCTCCGCCAAACTGAAGCCTT
>JADGEF010000027.1:27876-35271 GCA_016744515.1 Marinifilaceae bacterium
TTAAATTAATGAGTAAAGCTTTAAGCAGTTCATTGAGCGGAGTCGAAATGATATAATGCAAAAAAGAAATAAACGAAACATTATGAAAGGTTATATGTATATGTTAGAATGTGCTGGAGGGCAATTTTATACAGGTAGTACCTTAGATTTGGATAGACGACTTGACGAACATCAATCTGGTAAAGGAGCAAACTTTACACGAAAACATTTACCCGTTCGTTTGGTATATTTTGAGGAGTTTGATAGAATTGATGAGGCGTATTACAGAGAGAAGCAAGTTCAAGGATGGGGGCGTCAGAAGAAAAGAGCCTTAATTAAAGGACAAACGAATCTATTAAATGAATTGTCAGAATGTAAAAATGATAGTCATTCTAAGAATTTGACTATCGAGTCTGCTGAAAAACCCTTCGACTCCGCTCAGGGTACGGATTTTAATTAATGAGTAAAGCTTTAAGCAGTTCATTGAGCGGAGTCGAAATGATATAATGCAAAGAAATATAGTTATTGCTCAGGGCACGAACTCGAATAAATAGCAAACTTAGATCAACCGTTCGTTGAGCGGAAGGGCGCCGAAAAGAAATGTTAAAACAAGGAATCGAATCTAAAATATGAAACAAGTATTATTTTTAATATTCATCTTTTTAGGCTTTACAAGCTCAGCTCAAAACGCTAACAATTGGTTAGCTTTTCGGGGTAATTCTGAGTTGAAAGGTTGTACTTCTGCTGAAATTCCTAGCTCACCTAAATTGCTGTGGACATATAAAACAGGCGATGCCATTAAGTCGTCTCCTATTATTAGCAATGGGACTGTTTTTGTAGGCTCCAACGATGGGAAAATGTACGCCATTTCAAAAGGTGGTGAGCTAAAATGGACATTCGATGCTAAAACCTCAGTTGAAGCAGCACCTTTATATTTAGATGGGAATATTTACTTCGGTTCTCTTGAGGGAAAATTCTTTTGTTTGAATGCAAGTTCAGGAGAAATGAAATGGGAATACATGACTGATGGACAAATTTCAGGTTCAGCATCTTGGTTCTATTCTTCGGAAGAAAAGAAGAAACGATTGATTTTTGGTAGCTACGATTACTTTTTGCATTGTGTAGATGCCAAGACAGGGAACGGTCTTTGGAAATATGAGTCTAATAATTATATCAACGGAGCTCCTGCCTGCGACGGAACGGTTGCCGTTTTTGGAGGTTGTGATGGTTTCATTCATCAGGTTGATGTAAAGACTGGATTGGTGAAAGACACTTTGAATGCAGGTTCTTATATTGCATCATCCACAGCTCTTGATGAGGGGAAAGCTTACTTTGGAAATTATGACGGGCTATTTTATTGTGCCGATCTTAAGGGGAAAAGAATCCTTTGGCAAAAAGAAGGTGGCATCTCATTTTTAGGCTCTCCATCCGTAAATAAAGACAAAGTGATTATTGGTGCTGAGAACCGTGTGGTGTATTGTTATAATAAGAATACAGGAGAACTCATTTGGAAATTTAAAACCAAGGGTAAAATTGAGGGTTCACCTGTGATTACAAAAAATACTGTTTTAATAGCCTCTGGCGATGGACGAATTTATCAGTTAAACCTAGAATCGGGTATGAAAATTTGGTCTTATGAAATAGGAAGGGCTATTGTTTCTACACCTGCCGTAGTCAATAATTTAATTGTTGTGACTGCCATGGATGGTCGTATTTATGCCTTTGGAAAGAAATAGAATCATAAAAAAGAAGAGATGCTGAAACTCGAAAATATCACAAAATATTATGAAGTGCCTGAAACGGCTATTCGTCGAACGGTTCTTAATGAACTTTCTCTAGAAGTAACAAGTGGTGATCGTATTGCGATTTTAGGACCATCGGGTTCTGGGAAAAGTACTTTGCTGAATGTTATGAGTTCACTTGATCTTCCAAATTCTGGAAGCGTAAATTTCGATGGAGAAGAAATTTCAACATACACATTGGAACAATTAGCTCAATTTCGTAATAAGAAGATTGGTTTCGTTTTTCAATCTCATCATTTATTGCCGCAATTAAGTCTTCTTGAGAATGTCTTGTTGCCTTACCTTCCAGAAAAAGATAAAGCTGTAAAGAAAGAAGCAGAGAAAAGAGCTTTGGATTTACTAGAATTTGTTGGATTGTCGAATCAGATTCATCAACGCCCAGGACAAATGTCAGGTGGGGAATGTCAGCGTGCTGCTGTTGTTAGAGCGCTTATTCATCAACCCAAACTTTTATTGGCTGATGAGCCAACAGGATCATTAGATAAGGCGAGTGCTGAGCAGTTAGCGAAACTATTTGTGAGAATTAACGAAGAGCAAGCAGTTACTTTAGTGGTCGTAACACATTCAGAAGAATTGGCTCAGTACATGAATCGAATTTGTCGTATTGAGGATGGTAAAGTTATAGAGTCTAATATTTTAAGGTGATATTGCTAGCAGCAAGTGATTTGAGAATCAATATCATGTCTCACATCTAAAATCTAATTATTTATTATAGAATATGAGTATCTATCAATATATATTAAAGAGTCTTTGGTTTTTCAGGAAGCAGCATTTAGCCGTTTTATTGGGAACGATAATCAGTACAGCTGTTCTGACGGGAGCTTTGATTATTGGCGATTCAGTAAAAAATAGTTTACATACTTTAGTCGATCTGCGTTTGGGAAAGATTGAGTTTGCTATGCCAACTGGCGATCGATTTGTTCGATCAGAATTAGCCAATGATATTTCCAAGGAATTAGGTATAAAAGTATCTCCTATTTTAAATGTAAAAGGATTGGCGATTGAGTCAGAATCTCAAAGCCGAGTGAATGGCGTTCATGTTTATGGTATCGATCAATCATTTTCAAATTTTGCTGTAGGTGACCTAAGCGAATTGAAAAAAGATGAGGTAGCAATCTCTGAGAATCTTGCTGAGAGATTGTCATTAGCAGTAGGAGGTGAATTTTTGCTAAGGTTAGAGAAAGCGAATTTAGTACCTATAAATGCTCCTTTTGTATCCGATGAAGATCAAACTATTGCCCTTCGATTAAAAGTTAAAGCCATTTATGGAGACAAGGATCTTGGACGTTTTAGTTTGAGAAGTAATCAGGTGGCTCCCTATAATGTTTTCATCTCACGCGAATTCCTATCTGAGGAAATGGAATTACAAGGGAAAGCGAATCTATTGCTTGCGAGTAGTAAAGAAGAAGGCTTGACCGCGCTTGAATTGAATACAGCTTTGGCAAGAAAATGGCAATTAGCCGATGCGGGTTTACATTTTAATGATCTGAAAGCGCAATCTGTTTATGAGTTGAGCTCAGATCGAATTTTTATAGATGAACCTATCGCTAATGAAATTCAGAAATTGTGCTTGGCAAAGGATGCTTTGCTGACCTATTTTGTGAATGGCATAGAATCGAAGTCGGGCAAAACTCCTTATTCATTTGTTACTGCAATTGAAAAGGAAGATATGTTTTCAGATATCCGAACCGATAGAATACATATTAGCTCTTGGTTAGCGAAGGACCTGAAATTAAAAGTGGGTGATAGTTTAAAGCTGGATTATTTTGTGATTGGCCCAATGCGATCATTGGAAGATGAAAATCGCAAGTTTTTGGTGACTGGTATCTTCTCTGCAAAGACAAAGAAATTGGATAAGGCTATGATGCCTTCATTTCCAGGATTATCAAATGCTGGTTCTTGTAACGATTGGGATGCAGGTATTCCCATCGATTTCACTAAGATTAGAGATAAGGATGAGAGCTATTGGAAAAAATACAAGGGAACGCCCAAGGCAATGATAGGCATGTCAAGCGCTTTGAATATGTGGAGTAATAAATACGGACAGTACACGGCTTTCCGTTTCCATAAAGAGGAGCTTTCTGCTGTTCAGATCGAAGCAAGAATCTTGGAGCGTTTACATCCTTCCATGTTGAACCTGAGTTTTATTTCTGTCCGTAATAAAGGCGATAGTGCTGCTAGTAATATGGTCGATTTTGGAGAGTTATTTCTCAGTTTAAGCTTTTTTATTATCGCTGCTGGAATTTTACTTACACTATTGATTTATGCCTTAAACCTTGAAAATAGAAATCAGGAAACGGGGATTTTAAAGGGATTGGGCTTTAGTAATAAAAAAATATTGAGTATCCGCTTTTTAGAATCTATGCCAACTGTTGTGTTGGGTGGCATCTTGGGTAGTCTTATCGGAATTGCATACAATCAGGCTATTATTTGGGGTTTGAACTCGGTTTGGCAGAATGTGGTTCGAACCAATATGATTCAATTGCATGTGCAAACTCAAACCTTATTTATTGGAGCGATATCAGGAATGGTGATTGCTCTGATCTCTATATATATTGTTAGTAAAAAGAACTTGAAACGATCAGTTGTTGGTTTAATTCAAAATACACAAGTCAATTCTAATTCAAGAAAGAAGAAGAAACTGACTCTTCTGATTGCCATATTTACTTTGGTCATTTCATTACTAATTACAGTTTATGCTTTTGCAAGTTCTGAGATACTGAATGCTGAATTGCTAATGTCTTCAGGAGGTTTATTGATGATAGCTTGTTTTGCCGCTTTCTATTATTTCTTGATAATTAAGGATGAAAAGAATAGCAGACAAGTGCCGACAATATTCGAATTGGCAATTAAAAATGCTGCAAGAAATAAAGGACGAAGCTTGACAATAGTTATCCTTCTAGCTCTTGGTTGTTTTTCAGTAATGATTACTGGAGCTAATCGCAAAACCTTTGTCGATACAGAGAATTTAGCTGCATCGGGAACAGGGGCTTATAAGTATTGGATAGAAAGTACGCTGCCAATTTTATACGATGTTAATACAGAATCGGGGAAAGAAAAACTTGGCTTATCAGATGAGATAACAAATGATTCAGCTGATTTCATTCAATTCCGAAGTTTGGCTGGTGATGATGCTTCTTGTTTGAATTTGAATCAGGTGCAACGCCCAAGAGTTCTAGGTTTTAAATCAGAGATTTTAGATAAGCGTTCAGCATTTTCATTCGCTAGTTTGCATGAATCAGTAGATAAGGAGCATCCATGGATGGCTTTGAATCAAGATTTAGGTGAAGATGTTGTTCCAGCTATAGCAGACCAAACGGTAATTGTTTGGGGTTTAAAAAAAGCTGTAGGTGATACCCTTTTATATAAGAACGAATTCGGAAGAACGATTAAGTTACTTTTAGTTGGAGGCTTGAATAATTCCATCTTTCAAGGGAATATCTTAATCTCCGATCAAAACTTCCAGAAACATTACCCATCGGTAAGTGGAGCAAAGTTGATTTTGGCAGATTTCAAAAACGACGATCAGATTAAAATACTAGAAGACGATTTGCAAGACTATGGATTAATTGTTCAGAAGGCTAATGATCGATTGGCAGCTTTCTATTCTGTTGAAAATACTTACCTAAACATGTTTATGTTGCTGGGAGCATTGGGAGTGATGATAGGAACCTTAGGTTTAGGAATCGTTCTACTCAGAAATATGCTTGAGCGTAAAAAGGAGCTGGCTCTTCTGAAAGCTATTGGTTTTGAGCAGAAGGATATTTTTAAGCTGATTATGCTTGAGAACTTATTTTTATTAATTGTTGGCTTGGTGAGTGGAGCACTCGCTGCCTTAGTTGGCATGTTACCTTCTCTATTCTCTAATGCCTTTAGTATGCCATTGGGATTTGTATTACAAGTGAGCTTGGCCATCCTTGTTTTTGCTGTAATCTCAATATATATACCAGCAAAGTTTGCTATGAAACAGAATTTAATTGAAAGTTTAAAAGAAGAATGATACCAATTTAATTTTAAAATAATCTTTAAATAAAAGGAATGATTTTTAGCTAGATCAAGATCATTACGGAGTAATCATACTCTGACAGTAATTACTTGTTTATAGTCAGAGCATGATAAATGCCACATTAAAATTTGTGTTAATCGGTGTAATTTGTGGACTTATTTTTGATGTTAATTTAGTATGGTAACCGACCCAAATTAATAACTAATTGAAAGAACAATGAAAAATTTAAGCTTAGTAATCTGTTTGGTACTATTTTTCTCATGTACCTCAAAAAAGAAAGAAATTAGCCAATGGCGTGGCGAAAATCGAACAGGAATTTACGACGAGCCAAATTTGTTAACAGAATGGCCAAAGGATGGACCTGAATTAGTTTGGGAATTCGAAGGTGTTGGTAATGGTTACGGATCTCCTGTGATTACTGAGGATAAATTATTTATTAATGGTGAAATTGACAGCTTAGCTTATTTAATGGCTTTCGATTTGCAAGGTAAAATGCTTTGGAAAACAGAGTTTGGAACAGATTGGACGACGAATTTTATCGGTAGCCGATCAGCTCCAACTATTGTAGATGGTTTGGTATATGTTGCTTCAAGTATGGGTGACATTGCTTGCATCGATTCTGAGACTGGAATGAAGAAGTGGGGCTTGAATATGCTAGAGAAGTTTAAAGGGAAGAATACACGCTTTGGTTATTCTCAATCTCTTGAAATTGATGGTGATTTGGTATACTGTGCACCTGGTGGCGCAGAGGATAATATTGTAGCCTTAGATCGATTTACAGGAGAAACGAAGTGGACCAATAAAGCTTTTGGAGAGATACCAGCTTATTGTTCGCCTTTATTATTAGAGTTTCCTACACGTAATGTATTAGTAACATTTTCTGAGCATGCTCTTTTCGGATTAGAATCAACTACTGGAAAAATACTTTGGTCTCACATGCAAGATACAATTTGTGATATTCATGGTAATACACCAATCTACGAGAATGGTCACCTCTACTACGTGGCAGGATGTGGAAATGGAACTGTAAAACTTCAGATATCGAAAGATGGAAGTCAGATAACAGAAGTGTGGAGAAATAAGAAACTTGATAATATAATGGGTGGAGCCGTAAAAGTTAATGATAAACTTTTTGCATCGGGACACCGTAAAAAGAAATGGAAAGCTATTGATGCTAATTCAGGTGAGATGGTTGATAGCCTAAAATTTGGACGTGGTGCTACTATTGCAGCCAATGGTCTATTGTATTGCTATAACGAGCAAGGGAAAGTTGCTTTGGTAAAGACAGAGCCTAATATGGAGATCATAAGCCAGTTTAGAGTGAAGAAAGGGACGAAGGAGCACTTTGCTCAACCTGTTATCAATAATGGTATCTTGTACATTCGTCATGGCAATGTTTTATTGGCTTATAAGGTGATTGCATAGCATTTACACAAATTATAGCGAGAATTTTAAAATCTACAATATGACTAAGAAGATATTTATTTGTGCTTGTGAGAAAGATGGGAAGATTGAGAAGAAATCTGTAGAAAGATTGATTCATAGTCTGGAGGAAAAGAATATTGGTTATACGTATATCGAAGATCTTTGTGGAAGCGTTCTCAAAAG
>JADGEF010000231.1 GCA_016744515.1 Marinifilaceae bacterium
AATGGCTATCCCGAATCAATAATCCAAGAAGCTAACTCTCTAGCATTAGAAATGGATACTTCTTTGTCTATAAATTTTTAGGGTTTACATTCTGCTTTAAATCCTTTTTTTTATTAAAATTAATTCTAAATAACTTTTAGAGATTAAGTATTTTATATAGGTTTGCTTATTAAAAGACTTTCGAGTCTGATATTGAATGGAAAAAGCAAAACAAAATATGAATCCCTATACAAACACAGAACACGACGAGCTTAGAATTAGAGTAAGAGAGTTTGCTGAAACAGAGGTGAAGCCTTTGGCTGCAGATTTGGATGAGAAAGAAGAATTTAGTTCGAGTCTTACTCAAAGAATGGGTGAGTTGGGGCTTTTTGGAATATATCTACCCAAAGAATACGGCGGACAAGGAAAAGATTATCTGTCATTACTTATAGCAGTTGAGGAAATGGCTCGTGTTGATGCTTCGCAAGCTTCAACTCTTGCAGCTCATAATTCATTGGGAATAGGTCCTATTTATTATTTCGGAACAGAAGAGCAGAAATACAAATATCTACCTCAATTGTGTACGGGGAAACATGTATGGGCTTTCGGTTTAACCGAAGAAAATGCAGGTTCTGACTCAAGAGGAACTCAAACAAAGGCTGAGTTAATCAATGAGAATTGGTTGATTAATGGGGCTAAGAAATTTATATCCAACGGATCCTCAGAATCATCTTTAGGCGTTACGCTACAGGTAATCACAGCCGATAAAGATGGTGAAAAGGAATTATCTGTTATCTTAGTTGATCGGAATACAAAAGGTTTCAATGCTCACCCTATGAAAGGGAAAATGATGTGGCGAGCTTCAGATACAGCTGATCTAACATTCGAAAACTGCGAAGTTCCCAAAGCGAACCTTATAGGAGAGCTTGGGCAAGGCGCTAAAATCATGTTGAAAACATTGGATTCTGGGAGATTAACGATTGCTGCAATGTCGCTTGGATTAGCTCAAGGCGCATATGAGGAAGCATTGAAATATGCACAGAAACGTGAACAGTTTGGAAAACCTATTGTGAAGTTTCAAGCTATAGCTTTTAAGTTGGCTGATATGGCAACAAAAATTGAAGCAGCTAGAGCTTTATTATATCAAGCCTGTTGGTTAAAAGATAATGGACATGAGTTTGGAAAGCAATCGGCAATGGCTAAACTTTACTGCTCAGAGATAGCAAGAGAGGTAGCCAACGAAGCGGTTCAGATTCATGGTGCACATGGACTTTTGAAATCTTCGGATGTAGAAAGATTTTATAGAGATCAGCGTATTTTAGAAATTGGTGAAGGAACTTCGGAGATACTTCGATTGGTGATTTCGAGATATATAACGAGTAAAAAGGATAAGGAAGAGTCAAGGATAAAGGCGTCGCACTGAGCGAAGTGTTAAAGTGGATGATGATAAGGCAAACATTGCTTGTTGTGGAAACTGATAACCAACAACTGATAACAGAAAAAAATAATGACTGACAGAAAAAGAGACCATATTGATTTGGCATTCCGTTCGCATATGGAAAATGCTTTGGGCGATAAGCGCTTTTATTACGAACCTCTTTTAAGTGCTCATCCTGACAAGGAACTAAAACCTTTTGAGTTTTTAGGTAAGCAATTACGAACGCCAATTTGGGTTTCGAGTATGACGGGTGGAACCGAAAAAGCAGCTAAGATTAATTTGAATTTGGCTCGTGCTTGCGCTCAATTTGGAATGGGA
>JADGEF010000170.1 GCA_016744515.1 Marinifilaceae bacterium
CCTCAGGCAAACCAACGATATAACGCTCTGAAACCTTTTTTGCAAAATCCAAAAACTTTGGATCACCAGTCTCACGGTATACCATGGTATAACCATATAGGGCCCAGGACTGACCTCTTGCCCAAACACTCTCGTCAGCAAAACCCTGCGAGGTATTTCTATTTCGAACTACACCAGTATTCTCATCATACTCCACAACATGGTAACAAGAATAATCAGCTCTAAAATGATGTTTCATTGTTGTTTCAGCATGCTTAACAGCAATGTCTCTGTAAACTGGATCGCCAGTCTCTTTCGAAGCCCAGAATAACAATTCCAGATTCAACATATTATCAATAATCGTAATATGCTGTTTCCATTTGGGATGCAGATCATTCGACCATGACTTTATGGTTCCCACTTTAGGATTAAACCTCGATATCAAAGATTTTGCAGATTGAATAAGGACGTCCCGATATTCCTTCTCACCAGTTAAACGATAGGCTTGCCCATATGAGCAATACATCATGAATCCCACATCGTGGTGTTCGCAATTGAATTTATAAGGCTCAAGTGGCAGAGTTCTTTTTAAAGCTTCCTCTTTCCAGTATTCATTCTGAGTGTTTCCATACATCTGCCAAAGTATACCTGGATAAAAACCTACAGTCCAATCCAAAATATCATTTACAGGCATTTCCCAATGCTTATCTCCCGATTCGATCAAACGAGGATGCTTGGTATAGTCGGTATTTAAAGCTACAGATTTTTTCAATTGAAGCTCACAAAAGTTCAATTCGTTTTCTATATTAACTTGTAACTTTTCCTGAAAAATTGAACTTTCTTTTTTTTCAAGAACAGATTGAGCAGCCTGAGACGATTTTACTGTATTTTTACAGGAAGACACTATAATCAGCAGCATTCCAACAGCCAACAAGCACAAGGATCTATTTAGAATTTGTAACATTATTCTCATAATTTGACAATCAAAAGTCCATTCCCCATATAATAATGGGGAATGAACCTTGATTTATAATGATAAATTGAATTGGACTTCAGATTTAGTATTTAAACTAATCCTGCCCACTCCAAAGTTCTGACTGATCTAACAATTGATTAATAGTTACCTCTTTCAATGGTATTGGAAGTAAATTGTGCTTCTCATCAATATTATTGCACTGGCGATAGTACCATGAAGAAGTAGCAATACCATAATTTTCCATATCTTGTCTCAAGATTTCCATATTTGTTTGAAGTTTCCCCCAACGAATCAAATCGTGCTTACGAATACCCTCGAAACAAAACTCGCGCATTCTTTCATCCATCAACTCATTAAAGAAATCATCTTTTGAAGCTACTAATGCTGGATTAATATCACCTAAGCCTGCACGGCCTCTAACCATATTTAAATACGGAATAGCCTCACCAGTTTGAGTCAATTCATTTAAAGCTTCAGCTTTAATCAACAGAATATCTGAGTAACGTAGGTAAGGATAATTAATTCCCGTAAAGTTCTTATCTATAGCCCCTGTTTCAAGAATATCATAGCCAAATGTTCCATCACCGTTATCAACTCTATCTACACGACGGAATTTACCTGGATACCACTTTGATTTATTAGAATCTTTTAGGATAATAACCTTCCCTTTTTTATTTACTTTCCAATTGGCAATATTCCATTCGTAACGATTATCTTGAGCTGCGTCAAATTTATTAATCATTGTAATTGAAGGGTAATGGAAAGCATAGGCGTATGGGTTAAGATTACCACTCGCATCTGCTTTAGGAAGTTGAATAGCTACGCCATTTAAGTTCCCAATACGACCATCTTCTCTAATTCCCTGAGGACGTAAGTTTCCAAATTGAATTTCAAAAATGACTTCCTTATCATCATTTCTATCTTCAATCTCGTTTAAAAACACCTGCTTATAGCTTGGTAGTAATTGATGATATCCAGTATTGATTACAGAATCACAATGATTAATAGCCAATTGATAAGCATTCTGCTGCTGAAGAGGTTTACCTGCCATTGTCATATAAACACGAGCCAACAAAGCATGTGCTGCAGTTCTTGATGCATGACCATACTGAGCTGTACCACCAGTTGGATTAGGTAGGTACTTATAAGCAAAAGTTAAATCTTCTATAATAAAGTTATAAACCTCTAAAGATGGAGAAGCAACAATGTTATTAGCTGCACTACCTTCTGTTATTGGTAGTTTGCGCAAAGGTACATCGCCCCATAAGCGAACCAAATCGAAATAATAAAAAGCTCTAAGAAAATGTGCCTCGGCCAATAACTTATTTCTTTTTCCTTCTTCAATTTCAGAATCTACAATTCTCGCTAAAAAATAATTAGCAGAATTAATTCCTTTATACAAGGTCGTCCAGGCCCTCTCGATATTATAGGTACTTGAATTGTTCATATAAAGAGCAACAGACCATTTTGTATTGCTTCGGTTATAAACAGCCTCATCAGTTCCATTCGTAAAATTCATAGATAAAAGGCTACCATATAAAGCATCACTAGCAATATCGCTATAAACAGCAGCTAGTGCCAATCGGGCTTCAGCTTCATTTTTATAAAATGTTTCGGGACTAATTGAAGAGTATGGCTCCTGATCTAATTCGTCGTGACATGATGTTAGTCCTAAAAATAATATTGATAGGCTAAGCATCCAACTTATATTTATCTTCATTTTATTCTTTTTTAGGGAGTAAGGCTCAGATTTGAACCAAACTCCTTGTTTTTTTATACTATATCTTGATATATAAATAGCATTGATTAAAAACCTAACTCAACACCAAATGTCACAGTTGAACTTATTGGGTAAGCTGAATAATCCAAACCTGGAGTTAATGCACCATATTTACCTACTGAAACTTCTGGATCGAATCCACTATAGTTTGTGAATGTCAGTAAATTTTGACCAGACACATACATACGTGCCTTTTTAAACATGGTTTTTTTCAATAATTTTTCACTGAAATTATAGGCAAGACTTACAGTCTTCAATCTTAGAAATGAACCATCCTCAACAATATGAGACGACACAAGATTACCGCCTGCAGGCCCACCTAATATATCGTTCTCACCACGAATAATGTGAATATCATTTGTTGGGTTATTAGCTGTATAGCGATCAGCAACTGAAGCATAATAGTTATAGTTACCTCTCAACTCAGGGTTTTCAAAATCAATACGGTTCGCATTTAATACATCATTACCATATGACCACTGAAAGAAAATAGATAAATCGAATCCTTTATAGCTAAAACTATTGGTTATACCTCCAAAATGCTTTGGTAAAGGATTACCAATAACAGTACGATCCTTCTCATTAACAGTCCCATCATCGTTCAGATCCTTATGCTTTACTGAACCTGGAATCACCTTCTTGTTTCCATTATTAGGAATACCATCTTTTAAGACATAACCAGTTCCATTTACGTAGTCAAAATCTTCAACCTGATATAAACCATCAGAGATTACACCATAAATTTGTCCAACTGGCTGTCCTACTCTTGTTAAGTACTCATACTCATTATACTTGAAATAATAATTCGCATTCCAAGGCAGGTCAGTCTGACCATCATTCAAGGCTACACATTTATTTCTATTAAAAGAGATATTAAATGAAGTAGACCATTTGAAATTATCATTTTCGATATTACGAGATGTAAAACCAAATTCAAGACCCTTATTTTCAACCTCACCAATATTTCTCCACGCATTTTTAAATCCAGTACTTGGCGAAAGATCCGCTTTAATCAAAAGATCTTTTGTATTCTTCTTATACACATCTAATGTCAAACTCAAACGATTATCGAAGAAAGCAGCGTCTAATCCTAAGTTATACTGGATAGTCGTTTCCCATTTCAAATCCTTATCTGCTACATTCTGATGTTCAACCCCTTTTTGATAAACACCACCAAATTCGTAACCACTATACTCACCAACTCCCATTTGAGAAAAAGCGCTATAATCTCCAACTTTATTATTTCCTGTTTCACCCCAACCAGCTCTCACCTTTAAGTTAGAGAAAACATTCAAATCCTGAATAAATGGCTCTTCTATTAATCTCCATCCCATAGATATTGATGGAAAATAGCCCCACTTATTATCACCTAAAAAACGAGAAGAACCATCAGCACGCATTGTTGCCGTAAATAAATACTTTTCTCTAAATGAATAATCTAAACGAGAGAAATAAGACGTCATTGTGCTTTTCCCTTTGTAAGACGTTGGTAAAAGAGGTGCTGTTCCCAACTCCAAACCATCAATTCCTAGAGACTCTATAGGCATTAAAGTATTTGCTGACACAAATGAATCATAAGTTCTTGAAGACATTTCGTGACCAAGCAAAGCATCAAACTTATGTCCCCCAGAAATATTTTTCTTATAATTTAAAACATTTGAAGAAGAAAGAATGTAATAACGACGGTCTGTTAATCGTCCATTGATTCCTTTAATACCATAAGTTCCTTCATAGGTATCCTTACCTTGGAACAATGATTCACGACGTTGATCAGTCACATATCCACCATTCATACGAAAGCTCAGTCCTTTAGCTAATTTAAAGTCTCCAGTTAAGTTTGCTCTAAATACATCCAATTCTTTAATTCTCTCAGTATTAGCAAGCGTTTTCACTGGATTGAATCGAAGATTATTTCTATCATCCGGATCAATTCCACCTTCTAAACCATCATCGTTGATAGGATCAACAGGACGGAAAGATATCGCATCCTTAAGTATACTTACACGATTATTTCCTGAAACTTGTTCTCCCTCCTGTTTAATATGAGAGTAATTTACGTTAAAACCTATTTTAATTTTATCAGTCAGGTTATGATTCAATTTCAGACTTCCATTATATTTCTGATACCCTGTATGAATCATTGTTCCTTCCTGATTTAGGAAATCTAAAGAAGCATAATGTTTCGTTTTGTCATTTCCTCCACTCATATTCACATTATGATTTTGAATAATGGCTTCACGGAAGATCTTATCCTGCCAATTTGTACTTTTTGTATTACGGTACAATTCAGGATCAACCCAATACTCGTTAAATGTTTCCAAGTAAGTACCACCTTGTCCAGTTGCAATTTCTTCTTGCATCTTAACAAAATCGTAAGCTCCCATCACATCTACACGATTAGGTATCCATTGCACACCAAATGAACTTCTTACATTTATACGTGTAGGACCTACTTTACCACCTTTGGTATTAATAATTACAACACCGTTAGCTCCTCTTGATCCATAAATTGCAGTTGCTGAAGCATCCTTAAGCACATCAAAACTTTCAATATCGCTTGAATTAATAGTTCCTGGATTAAAACTCTCCATAGGTATACCATCAACAACATATAAAGGTGAATTATCACCAGTTACCGAGTTACCCCCACGAATTACAATCTGCATCCCAGAACCTGGAGTTCCATCAGATGCCATTACCTGTACACCAGCCATACGTCCAGCCAAAGCCTGATCGAAATTCGCTACTGGAGATTTGGCCAATTCATCTGCCTTAACAGAAACAATAGCACCTGTAACATCCTTAATATGCTTTTTGCCGTAACCAACTACAACGACCTGATCAAGTTGTTGTGTATCTTCTTCAAGAGTAATGATTAGGTTTGTTTTACCCACTATACTTACCACTTGTGATTTAAAACCAATATAAGAAACAACAAGCTTAGCATTTTCACCAACTTGCAAACTAAATTTCCCATCAATATCTGTAGACGTACCATTAGTTGTTCCTTTTTCAAGAATACTTACACCTGGTAAGCTAATTCCTGAAACATCATTTACAACTCCACTAATTTTTTTGCCTTGAGCAAAAATTAGGGTCGACGAAAACATAAACACAAGCAATAGTATAGCGTGTGCTAATTTTCTAGATTTATTTATATTTTTCATAAAATTCATTTCTATAGGTTAAGTTAATCTTATAAATTCAGGAATTGTCGTTTTATGTCCTTTTGTAAAAAAAATAACAGGACGAGCAGTCTCCATTGCTTTCCCTTCGTAAACTTCACTCACCGAAGCATAACGAAGATCACCAGAAGTACTTTCCTCCTTATTAGCTTCTTTATCATCACAAAAAAAAGTGAAAATCGAAAAGCATACAAAGGCTAAAACCATCCACTGAGGCTTGAAGCGCCATTTGCTTTTACAATCGTTTGAATGATTCATTAGATTTAGGGTTTTAATCATATTAATATTAGATTTTTTTAGATATCGCAGCCGTTTACGGAAACGACTGCGTAAATATATCCTAGCTAATAAAATTTAATACGATCCTTTTGTTCAAGAAACATCCAAAATCATTCAGTCAGCTCATTCCGAACACTAAATACTAACACATATGCACGATACGTACATATAATTGAATGATTTTGGATGCAAAAACATTAGAGAGTCTTCCTGTTCTCAAAATTTTCATGAACAAAGGACTGAAAACAAGATCTGTTCAAATATATTTCAGAAAGTAAAACCCATTTTTTAAAGACTATGCAACTGTTTATAGCTATAAAAAAGAGAGATAATATATAGTTTAGAGAAAAATATTATACACATTTCATAAAAAAGTCGATGCTATTTGCATCGACTCTAATATCTTATAAATTCAGACTAAAAAGTAATATTTCCAAACGATCACCCTTAGTTAGGGTATAATTATTATTTTATCAAAGAAAATATTCTCTAAAAAGATAAAACAACAATCACATTTCATAATAAGGCTGTTATAATAGAATTCTATTTTAACCAAGGTGCTTTTTCAAGCTCTCCAGCTGGAATTGGCACATAGAAATTATTTGATGACAAATCGCCAAAACTACCAGTAACTTTCTCTTCGCTA
>JADGEF010000171.1:0-1584 GCA_016744515.1 Marinifilaceae bacterium
AAAAAGACCTAAAAGCAATTGCTTTTAGGTCTTTTTGTATTTAAAATCCTTTTGAATTTATTTCACAAGAAGTTTTCCCTTGTATATTTTTTCTCCTTCAAGATTAATAATGTGAATACCAGGTTTTAATTGCTCACGGTTAATAGTGATATTGTTATTTGTAATGTTTTCGATTATTCGAACAACACGACCAGAAGCATCGACAACAATTAATCGGTATGGCGAATTTTTCTTGTTTGGAAATTCAATACGACTTCCATTAGTCATCGGATTTGGATAAATACTAAGTTTTGTTTTCTCTTTACTAAACTTTTCAATACCTAAAGGCTTATCAACATTAATGTTGGCATGAAACACGCCATTACCATGTGTCCCCACTACGACAAATCCATCTTTTCGTGTTTTTACCATATTAACAATGGTGTTTCCAATTTTATCTTGAGAAACCTGTGTCCATTTTGTGTCAGAACTTAGTTTGGTGGTTTTATATAAGCCAATACTGGTTCCTGCAAAGTAAATAGAACCGTCGAATGTATTTACAATATTTACATACCTTACAGATGGTCCAATGTTTTTATCATCTTCGGTTTTTTCTAAATTCCCAGAAACATCTGTCCAACTTATTCCTCCATTTTCAGAATAAAAAATACTTTCCACTTTGTAGTTTGAGAATGCGACTAATACTTTATTTGCATCATTGGGGTTGGTTTCTATACTACTTACATAAGCATTGGTTGGCATACTTGTGCCTGTTATTTCTGTTGTGATTGCCAGGCTGGAATGAGAATTCATAGTTTTGTACACTTTACCAGTTGACGTCCCAAAATAGAGTAGGTTTGCAGGCATAATAGATGATTCGATTGCTGATATCTGATCTGTAACAGTTGTGCCTTCTATTTTTTTCCAACCTAAGCTTGCTGCATTATTTTTAAATTTTGGGATGTTATAAATATTATTGTTTCTCCAAACATCGGTTCCTCCTGCATAGTACATCAGTGATTCATTATTCCCATCAATCTCATAGGGATTGATGAAAAGAACAGTTTCTGAATCAACATCAGCAGGATCAATTCGACTCCAGCTATTATCATCAAATTGTATAAATGTTCGTCCTCTTTGAGAAGAAAAAATAAAACTCTTTCTTGATTTATGCACACTGCAAAAGGCCCCATCACCACTTCCAACCTGAACCCAATTTGTTTGATATTGACCATTACCTTGATCTATGGTTAACCAAGTTCCATTGTCTTGGAAACCACTTAGTATTTTAAAGGATTCAGTGTTGTGGGCATCTATACCTATGGTGTAAGCCTGAGTTGTTAAATAACCATTATTCAATGATATCCAGTCAATAGGGGTCGTGTCTTCGTCAGTTTTTTTATAGTCGGTTGTTTTACTTAAACCGCCATCATGTCCACTGATGAGTGTTTTGCCATCATTAAGGAAAACTAAAGAATGTTGATCAGCGTGATGATTGTGATACGAACTAATATCGTTTTCGGTGGCATACCCACCAATCCAAAACGTGTTGCTGTTTGTGGCAAAACCATCATCACTTCTAAAAAGATTGGTTCCACCAATAAA
>JADGEF010000171.1:1684-2885 GCA_016744515.1 Marinifilaceae bacterium
TTATATTTGTATATCCCACCGTAGGTTGCAACATACAAGTTACCATTTGTAGGATCAACAGTCATGTTCCAGCATATATCAAACAATTCATTAAAAAAAGGTGTATTGAATCTATCGGTATCGGCAAATTTAGTCCAAGTTTGCCCTCCGTCTATTGACTTAAAAACACCAGCTCCTGCATAGAATGCTCCAACAGCACTTGCTGAACCATATAGTTCTCCAGTGGCATAATACCAAATGTTTGTAAAATTTTCACGAGGGTCTTGAGCTACGGCTGTTACACTTTGGTGTTCTGTATTACTTGTCGTTTTTGCCCATGATGCGCCTCCATCTTCAGATCTCCACATACCTCCTGTAGCTCCACCAGCTAAAATAATATTGTCATCTGTAACATCTATAGCTAATGCTCGAGTTCTACCTCCTACATTATAGGGGCCAGTTTGTTTCCAATCTATGTTTTGTGATTTTGTTCTTGATGTAAATTGATTTCTATTTTTAGACCAAAAATGTAATTCTCTTTCGCGAACATTGGATGGAATTTCATTTGTATTAGGATCTTGTAAAATGAGCTTTTCGAATAATAAACGTTCGTGTGGTGCATCTTTTACTCGAATAATACCTTTACGTTTATCTGCCTTTTTAGCCATTCTTACATGGTTAACCCCAGGAGCAGTAAGTTTTTTATAAGTATCTTCATTAATTACAATATTTTTTGTTTGTGCTACGCTACTTATAGTGCAGGCCACAAGAAATATTGAACTTAAGAGTAAATTTTTTATCATTTTAATTCTGTTAGTTTGCGTTTAATATGATGATCTTTTTGAATAGCCTGATTGGGTCGGTTCAGCTATTTATTAAATCATGAAATAGGTTTACTTTATTTCTTTTATAAGCTTTAACTTTTGCCCTTTATTATCCATTTTTTGAATTTCTTTTAAAAGTAAATTGTGTGATGAATTAACTTTGAAATTTAATTTTTGATTGGTTATAAAGGAAATATCTTTTCCTGGTGAATAAACTCCAATTATTCCAGCTCCAGTCCCTAGTCTTTTTTCTACAGTTGAAATTACTTCAAAGTAATTGTCATGTCTAATGATTTCTGAAACTTTTATGTTTAGAGCTATGGTGTTTGGAGCAAATTGAGGCTTATTGATTGGAATCTCTTTATTTATTTGAGCAGAGTGTGAAATAGATTTTTTAT
>JADGEF010000171.1:2985-6659 GCA_016744515.1 Marinifilaceae bacterium
TGAACATCAACATTCACAAAACCGGACTCAAATTTATGAGTTTCGTTATGAATTAGCTTAGGATGCTTATCGTGCTCAGGGTAAATTAAACCTAACTCAGATATTAACTGACAACCATTACAAACACCTAAACTTAGAGTGTCTTCACGCTTGTAGAAATCTTCAAGAGCTTTTTTAGCTTTCTCATTATAAAGAAAAGCACCAGCCCAACCTTTAGCCGAACCTAAAACGTCTGAGTTAGAGAAACCTCCAACAAAAACAATCATGTTCACATCAGAGAAATCTGAACGACCAGAAATCAAATCAGTCATATGGATATCTTTTACATCCATACCAGCTAAATGCATCATCCAAGCCATTTCTCTATCGCCATTCACACCTTTTTCACGAATGATAGCTGCTTTAATACCAGATTTGGTTTTACGTTTTGGATCAATACCATATTGCTCAAATTTACCAGTGAAGTTCTCTGGAAATTTGTAACTCAAATTATTTTCTTTATAAGATTTGAAACGCTCTAATGCTTTATCATGTCCTGATTGACTACGATCTAATAGGTATGATGTTTTATACCAAAGGTCACGTAATGAATTAATATCAAGCGATAAGTTTTTATCAGCCTTAGTAATAGTCATTTTACCCGCTTCTGCTGGTGTTCCAATTTTATGGAAAATAATACCTGCTTCAGTTAAGGTCTGGCTTACAGAATCTAAATCTTCTACCTGAATAATAACACTTGGGTTCTCGCTAAATAGAATTTTGATTAAGTCATCTTCTTTAATCTCATCAAGATTAATTGAAGCACCAAGTTTGTTGTCAGCAAAACACATTTCAAGTAATGCGGTAACCATACCACCTGAAGAAATATCGTGACCAGCAAGAATCTTTCTATCTAGAATAAGTTGCTGAAGCGTTTCGAAAGTTTTAGCAAAATATTTAGCATCGTTTACATTAGGAGTAGTCTTTCCTAATTTGTTAACGATTTGAGCAAAACTACTACCTCCTAGTTGGAAAGCATCTTTTGAGAAATCAATATGTAATAGGTGAGAGTTCGCAACATTTTTCATCACTGGGCTAACCATGCGATTAATGTCAATAATTTCACCAACAGTTGAAATAATTACAGTTCCTGGAGCATATACAACATCATCCTCACCATATTTTTGAGTCATCGATAATGAGTCTTTACCAGTAGGAACGTTTAAGCCAAGTTCAATTGCAAATTCACTAATCGATTCAACAGCTTTGTAAAGACGGGCATCTTCACCTTTGTTCTTACAAGGCCACATCCAGTTAGCAGAAAGAGAAACGCCCTTAATACCTTGCTCAATTGGAGCCCAAACTAAGTTGGTTAACGATTCTGCAATTGAAAGGCGAGAACCGTTAGCTGAATCAACAAGAGCAGATACAGGCGCGTGTCCAATAGAAGTTGCAATACCTTTCTCACCTTGGAAATCTAAAGCAACAGCTCCTAAATTATTTAAAGGTAACTGAAGAGGACCAGCACATTGCTGCATGGCAATTTTACCTGTTACCGAACGGTCTACTTTGTTAGTTAACCAATCCTTACAAGCAACAGATTCCAATTGTAAAACTTCTTCAAGGTAGTCTTCTAACTTATCAGCTTCGTAAGCAACTTCTTCGAATGATTCAACGACTGTTTCATCAGTCATTACAGTTTTCGGTGGCTTACCAAACATTTCCGAAAGACCAAGATCGATTGGATTTTCACCTGTCTTGTTATCTTCGAATGTGAAACGCATGTCGCCAGTTGTTTCACCAATAGTGTAAATAGGAGCTCGCTCACGATCTGCGATACGAGTCAATAAATCAACATCATCTTTTCCTATGACCAATCCCATTCTTTCTTGAGACTCGTTACCCACAATTTCTTTTGCAGATAGGGTAGGGTCACCAACAGGAAGTGCATTTAAATCAATCTTTCCACCAGTTTCTTCAACTAACTCAGAAAGACAGTTTAGGTGTCCACCTGCACCATGATCATGAATAGAAACAATAGGATTGTGATCAGACTCAGCCATAGCACGTATAGCGTTGCAAACTCGTTTTTGCATTTCAGGATTTGAACGCTGAACAGCATTTAACTCAATAGAGTTATCGAATTCGCCAGTAGCTACTGAAGATACAGCCGATCCACCCATTCCAATTCGGTAGTTATCACCACCTAAAAGAACAACTTTGTCACCTTTATTAGGAATATCTTTTTGAGCTTGCTCTAATCGACCATAGCCAACACCACCAGCTTGCATAATGACCTTATCGTAACCGTATTTTTTATTGTTTTCGAAATGTTCGAAAGTCATTACCGAACCACAAATCAATGGCTGGCCGAATTTGTTTCCAAAATCACTTGCTCCATTTGATGCTTTAATAAGAATTTCTTCTGGTGTTTGGTATAACCATTTACGAGGATCAGTTGCATTTTCCCAGTTTCTAGTTGGTTCTAGTCTTGGGTAAGCAGTCATATAAACAGCTGTTCCTGCCATTGGTAAAGAAGCTTTACCACCTGCAATACGATCTCGAATCTCTCCACCAGTTCCAGTTGCAGCACCATTAAAAGGCTCCACTGTAGTTGGAAAATTATGAGTCTCTGCTTTTAGTGAAATGACAGTGTCAATATCTTTAGTGTAGAAAAAATCTGCTTTATCGTGTGAGGCTGGAGCGAACTGCTCAACTCTAGGTCCGCCAAGGAATGCACAGTTGTCTTTGTAAGCCGAAACAATTCGGTTGTGATTCTTTTTAGAAGTTTCTTTTATTAATTGGAAAAGTGAAGATTCTTTTTCTTCTCCATCTATAATAAAGGTACCGTTGAATATTTTGTGACGGCAGTGTTCAGAGTTAACTTGAGAAAAACCGAATACTTCAGAATCGGTTAGTTTACGATCAATCTTTTTTTCAACACCTTCAAGATATTTAACTTCTTCTTCGCTTAGAGCCAAACCTTCTTGTTTGTTGTAGACCCTAATATCTTCGATATAAAGAACTGGATCAGATTGCTTTTCAATAGTGAAAATTTCTTGATCTAAATTTTCATATGAGTTTTGAAGCATTGGGTCAAACTGTGGATGCTTAGCATCTACTTGTGTGAACTCCTCAATACGAAGAATTCCGTTTAATCCCATATTTTGAGTTATTTCAACAGCATTAGTACTCCAAGGAGTAATCATCTCTTTACGAGGTCCTATAAACTTACCTCTTACAGCCTTTATAGTTAGGACTTCAGCATCGCTAAATAGCCAAGATAGTTTAGCTGTATCAATTGCATTTAATTCGAGAGAACAATGTACTCCGTAATGAACTTTACCTTTTTTAAAGAATAGTATCATCTTAAATTTTTTATAAAAATTGGTTGAAAGCAGATTTCGCTGCAAATATAGTTAAAGAGTTTGATTTTGTTGAACCGAGATTGTGGAAATTCAATGTTTTTCACTCTTAATTTTTACGAACTAATCTTCACCATAATTCTAACAAGTAATTTTTGTGATTGATTACATTTTCATGTAAAATAAGAGATGGATGTCTTATTAATTTATTCGTGTTGTAGAGAGGTGGTAGGTTGCGACGAAAGTATTTTAAGGAAAAAAAATGACCTTAATGTTTTATAGGTGAGGCTAAGACAGTAATTAATTAATTGTTTTAAAACAGGTGTTTCT
>JADGEF010000028.1 GCA_016744515.1 Marinifilaceae bacterium
TTACCTATAGCTACAAATATGACGCAGCTCTGCTGCTTGATTTATTGCAGTATCAGTTTTAAATGCATTTGCCCTGAATAAAAGTGTGAGTTTGCCCTGATCAGGTAATACCATAGTTTGCTCAAACCTCTGAAAAAAATACAATTAAGGCCTAAACCATCGAGCTATTTTGCACATATTTTTTTATTAGCAAACTTGACAGGTTTTTGAAGATCATAATCTTCTCATTTTTCTTAACTTGCAGAGTTCAAATTAAAATAAACAATAAAACATTATAAATGTCCACAAAAAACGGGAACGGAAAGCATAAGAGTATGGAAGAGACCCTATGGGATTCGGCCAATAAATTGAGGGGGACGGTAGAGTCGTCGGAATACAAGCATGTAGTATTAAGCTTGATATTCCTAAAATTTGCCAGTGATAAGTTCGAAGAGCGTAGAGCTGAACTAATAGCTGAAGGGAAAGAGCAATTTTTAGAGATGGTGGAATTCTATACCATGAAAAATGTCTTTTTTTTACCAGAAGAAACACGTTGGTCATATGTAATCAATAATAGTAAGCAAGATGATATTGCCATTATAATTGATACGGCCTTATCTACCATTGAAAAGAAAAATGCTGCACTAAAAGGTGCTTTACCAGATAATTATTTTTCACGTTTGGGATTGGATGGCAGTAAGCTGTCTACTCTTTTGGATACCATTAACAACATAGATACCATTGCCGATAAACAAGAAGATGTGGTTGGACGTGTATATGAATATTTTTTGGGCAAGTTTGCTGCTGCCGAAGGAAAAGGGGGTGGAGAATTCTACACGCCAAAATGCATAGTAAATTTGTTAGCCGAAATGTTGGAACCATACAAAGGGAAGATTTACGATCCTTGTTGTGGTTCGGGTGGTATGTTTGTACAATCTATCAAGTTTGTGGAAAACCACAAGGGTAACACCAAAGATATTTCTATTTACGGACAGGAATATACAGCAACCACCTACAAACTGGCAAAAATGAATTTGGCGATTCGAGGAATTGCAGGAAATTTAGGAGACATACCTGCCGATACTTTCTTTAAAGATCAGCACCCAGACCTTAAGGCCGATTACATAATGGCAAATCCTCCTTTTAACCAAAAGGACTGGAGAGCAGCTACCGAATTAACCGACGATCCACGTTGGAATGGTTACGAAAACCCTCCAACTGGTAATGCCAATTATGGCTGGATTATGCACATGCTTTCGAAATTATCAGAAAACGGAACGGCTGGTTTTGTGTTAGCTAATGGTTCTATGAGTTCAAATACTAGCGGCGAGGGAGAAATTCGTAAGAAATTTGTAGAAAATGATTTAGTAGATTGCATGATTGCCCTACCAGGACAATTGTTTTATACTACACAAATACCTGTTTGCCTTTGGTTCTTAACCAAGAATAAAAAGGAAGATACAGAACACGGCTACCGAAACCGAGAAGGAGAAACTCTTTTTATTGATGCCCGAAACATGGGAACAATGATAGACCGTACCCATAAAGAATTAACGGCTGATGATTTGGCTGAAATTACTCGCACTTACCATGCCTGGAGAGGTGAAGAAAAGGATGGTGAATACGAAGACAAGGCTGGTTACTGCAAAGCTGCCAAAAGGGAAGAGATTACCAAACACGATTACGTGCTTACTCCTGGTCGCTATGTGGGAGCTGCAGAAGTGGAAGACGACGGTATTCCATTCGAAACCAAAATGACAGAACTAACCAAAACGCTTTACCAACAAATGAAGGAATCTGAAAAGTTGGATACGGTTATCCGTAAAAATATGGAGGTTTTGGGTTATGGAGAGTGAAATTATAAAATCTGAAATAGAAAACAGAATCTTTCAATTCAGAGGTGTTCAGGTAATGATAGATCGTGATTTGGCTGAACTTTACCAGGTTGCTGTTAAAAGACTAAACGAACAGGTAAAACGAAACATTGCAAGATTCCCAGAAAACTTTCGATTTCAATTAAATGCGCAAGAAGTTGAGCAACTGGTCGCAAATTGCGACCGGTTTAAATCGCTGAAACATTCGTCATCTTTTCCTTATGTATTTACCGAACAAGGAATTTCGATGTTGTCAGCAGTTCTACGAAGCGAAACTGCCATACAGGTAAGCATCCGAATTATGAATGCCTTTGTTTTAATGCGCAAACAAATAATGAATAGCAGTTTATTTTTGCAACGATTGAACCAGGTAGAACAAAAACAAGTGGAAAATGAGCATAAATTTGAACAAGTTTTTAACGCTTTGGAGAATAAAGAAAAAATACCGGATCGAGGCATATTTTTCGATGGACAGGTATTCGATGCCTACACTTTTGTTTCTGATTTAATTCGTAAAGCAGAAAAATCTATTATTTTAATTGACAATTACGTAGATGACAGTGTACTTACTCTGCTAAGCAAACGTAACAAACAAGTAGAAGCAACAATTTACACCCAACAAATTAGTAAGCAACTACAACTCGATTTGAAGAAACACAACACACAATATCCCGAAATAAAAGTAAAACGCTTGAATAAAGCTCACGACCGATTCCTAATTCTTGACCAAAAAGAACTTTACCACATTGGTACTTCGCTAAAAGATTTGGGTGAAAAATGGTTCGCTTTCTCAAAAATGAATGCCGAAAGTATGACAATTCTTGAACAATTGAAAAATAGGGAGGTTTTGGGTTATGGAGAATAAGTGGGGAAAGACAAAACTTGGTAATGTTCTTGAAATAAAGTACGGAAAAGACCACAAAAAGCTTAATGAGGGGAATATACCTTGTTATGGAACTGGTGGAATAATGAGAATGGTTGATGAATATCTTTATGAGGACATATCGATATTAATACCAAGAAAAGGCTCTTTAAATAATATTTATTTTATAGAAGAGCCTTTTTGGACTGTTGATACTATATTTTGGACTAAAATTAATCAAGAGAAAACTAATCCGAGATTTTTATTTTATCAATTATCTATAATAGATTTTGTATCACTTAATGTTGGTTCTGCTGTTCCAAGTTTAACTGTTCCTGTATTAAATGAAATTCCAATCAATCTCCCACCACTCCCAGAACAAAAACGCATTGCTCATATTCTAGGCTCATTAGATGATAAAATAGAACTCAACCGCCAAATGAACCAAACATTGGAGCAAATGGCGCAAGCTCTGTTTAAATCTTGGTTTGTCGATTTTGATCCAGTAATTGACAATGCTCTAGCTGCAGGAAACCCAATTCCCGAAGAACTGCATGTAAAAGCAGAGAACCGCAAGATTCTAGGTAATAACAGAAAGCCTCTACCTGAAGAAATTCAAAAACTATTTCCCAATGAGTTTGAGTATAGTGAGGAATTGGAGAAGTGGGTGCCTAAGGGGTGGAGAGTTCGCTCAGTTGGAAAAGAATTTAATTTAACAATGGGACAGTCTCCTCCTGGTTCTACGTATAATGAAGAAGGAATCGGAATTCCTTTTTTTCAAGGAAGAACTGACTTTGGTTTTAGATATCCAAAAAATAGAATTTTTTGTACTCAACCCAAAAGATTTGCGAACAAGTCTGATGTTTTAGTAAGCGTTCGTGCTCCAGTTGGAGATATAAATTTAGCTACGGAAGATTGTTGTATTGGTAGAGGTATTGCTGCTGTAAGACACAGAACCGGTAGCCGTTCGTACACATATTATTCTATGCTTCAACTTCGAGATCATTTTAACAAATACGAAGCAGAAGGGACTGTTTTTGGAAGTATAAACCAAAAAGATTTTAACAATATTATTTGGCTAACCTGCAGTCCAGAAATGGTGAAATCCTTTGAAAAATTCGCTGGAAATTGGGACCAGAAGATTGAAATTAATTCAAATGATACTGCAAAATTAATAAAGCTTAGAGACACTCTTTTGCCGAAATTGATTTCGGGGGAAGTTAGGGTTCCTGAATTTGAGAAGATTATTGAATAGAGAATTTGTCCTAAAACAAGATGTAATGAAAATAAACTTTACCCCATTAGTTGAAGAAGCATCCAAACAGGATCTTTTTAAAAACAAAACTCATGATAATGTAGCAGAGGCTATTCATAAGTTGCTAATTTCAAACAAAGGAAGGGGACAAACTATTGGGTTGGAAGGTGACTGGGGAAGTGGTAAATCCACAGTAATTTCATTATTAAAAGATAAAATACCTGATGATGATTTCAAATACTTTTATTTTGATGCGTGGGCACATGAAGGTGATCCTTTAAGGCGTGTTTTTCTTGAATCACTGATCGATGTAATTGGTGATGAAAAGTTAGACGATTTAAAAGAAAGAATTTCTAATCGGAAAAAAATCGTAAAATCTAAATACTCAAGACAGGTCACGGCTCTTGGCAAATGGTTATCTTTCTCATTGTTTTTAGTTCCATTAGGAGCTGCTATGGTTTCAACCATAAAGTTTAATTCGATTGATCTAAATTTCTCTCATCAAATAAATTGGACATTAACTCTGGGAGTAATTTTTGCCTTGGCCCCATTATTGGTTGTTCTTGTAAATATCATTCGCTTGATTTTTTCAAAAGAGAAGTGGAAGGATCCTCAAATCTGGTCATTCCTAGTAAGTGAAGGAGAGAATGAATCGACACAAGAAATTTCAGAGGATGAAGAGCGTTCATCCATAGAATTCGAAGGGTATTTTGATGAAATATTATCGTTGTCCTTTGAAAAAAATAAAGATCAACAGCTAGTAATGGTTATAGACAATTTAGATCGTATCGATGCAGATATGTCATTACGAATATGGTCAACATTACAAACTTTCTTAAAGCAACGTAATCCAGATTGCAAAGAACAATTTCATGCAGGTAATATTTGGGTGATTGTTCCTTATGATTTGGATGGTTTATCGAAGTTATGGATTAATGGTGAAAAAGATTGTGCTCAAAGTTTTTTCGATAAATGTTTCCAATTGCGTTTCGAAGTTCCTAGACCTGTTTTTACCGATTGGGAGGAGTTCTGCTCTCAGATGCTTCAAAAGGCATTTGGTGGTAAGTTAACAGAGATTGAAAGTGTAATTAATATTCTTAAATTAACACGTGAAGACTTAAAGGATATACCAACTCCAAGAGAAATAAAGACGTATGTGAATCAATTAGGTGTCGTTTTACTTTCCAATGATGATAATAAACCAATTGACAGTTTAGCCTATTATGTTATTCAGAGGTTCATTAAACGAAAATCAGTAAAAGAAATTCAAGGTAAATTGATAGACGCCACATTACTTGCAGAACACCATGCTTCCAATTTACCTAATACAATCATAATGGACCTCGCTGGTTTAAGTTTTGGTGTGTCGTCAGCTACTGGACAACAATTACTACTGGAGCCTGAAATAGAATCAGCACTAAAAAGTAATGATTCTAAAAGCGTACTTCAATTAGTGGAAATTCATACAGATGGCTTCTGGTTTGTTTTTAATCACCATGTAAAAACAAACTTAGGTAGTATTTTCAGTTACACTTCAATTGTGAAAGAAGCTCTCGTAGAAAATTATTCTGATAAGTTAACAACGTTTGTAAACTCGCTTAGGAAAACCAACGTCCAATTCAATGGAAGTTTAGGTTTAAATAATCACCTTGCTTATTTGGAATTCGTATCCAAATTAAATCTATCTCTGAAATCTTATTGGACAATGCTAGGAAATCATCTGGAAAAAGAATTTAGTGATGCTAATTTCGATGCATCACTCTTTATTGATTTTATCAATAAAGCAGATAAGCTAGTTGAGGACAAATATAAAACCATAAAGACTATTTCTTCAATGGATACTGATCACTGGTTCCAATGGTTTGATGCTAATCATGAAACTAATTGGGGCAAATGGTTCATTCCAAAAGATCAGTTAATAGATGAAATTGGAAATAAAATCCCTATAAATACTCCACCTCCTACTCAACTGCATTCTACAATCAATGCGCTAATAAAAATAGGTGTCTCAAATTGGAATGGAATAGTTACTGCTATAAAGAATCATTTATTATGGAATGATGGTAATGCAGGTGAGCAAAGTCATTCAATAGTAGTATTAAAAGCAATTTATAAACTATCATTTCTGAAGGATGACCAAGTGGATGAATTAATAGTTGAAATGGTTAACAATGCTAGTTTTTACAACTTTATACATCATAGAAGAAGTGAAGATTCCATTTTCTTATCATCAATGTTACAGGTTCGGTATTGCACAACCAATATTCATGATTTTAGTTTACCATCTGTTGGACATTCTCAGTACGGTATAAATCAATCACGATCCTTTTGGAACACACGGGATGAAGAAAATGCCAAGAGGGTTTATGATGAATTACATGCCCAAAAAGAAATTTCTTGGGATTTGATTCAAGATGAACGAAATGAACTGATGATTGATGTTGTGAAAATTGCATTAGGAATGGAAGATGATTTCTTTTCTGGTGATAATCCTTTCAAAAGGTATTTAGACATTCTAAAGCTTATTCATAAGTGTGAAGATATTGACGAAAACGTTATAGTGAAACGTTTTGTTGATGAATCAAAAATTCTAGAAGAACTTAATTGCATAGAGTTAAAAATTAAAGAAAATAGCCAGGAATTATGTTTATTGCTCCCTTTGATGACAGATTTTAAAAACATATATGATTCAATTAATCAATTAAGTAAGGAAGATTGGGATGAAGAATTTGATCAAAACACTTATTTATCGTCATTAAATCTAGAACTTCATAAAAAAAGCCGAGTCTATCTTGGGAAATCATATTATGATAGTTTACTGCAATTTGTGGATAATTGGTATAAAGGGAATAAGCAACCTACAGAATGGCAATTGGATCATTGGTCTGAATTACTTAATGTGTTAGATGAAGCATTTCTGAATCAATTAAAAAACAACTTAACTCAGCGGGTCATTACCAATTTGGATAATTGCGACTCTGCATTCTTTAAGAAAAACAAGGATTTTATAGATATTAAGAAAATAACCGAAACTAAAAACCAAGAGATTCAACTATTAATCGAAAACTTATTAAAGAATGAGTTAGACAGTAATAAACTGAAGTTTATTGTAATGCTATTAAATGTACAAAAACCTAATATGGATAAGGGCTTTGGAGAGGTTGTAAGTGAAGATTTATCGAAGCATTTCAATAATTCTGAAAATTCAGTAAAAGATGAATTAGAAAGACTTGCTAAACATTTAGATATCGAAATAGAAAAAGGAATTCCAGATAGTTTATAAATAATCATTAATCTTTTAATTGTATAGTTTTATAAAATGAATCCTGAAAGAGTCAATTATTACGGTCCAAACGATTTAGCTTGGTATCACAACTTAGAGCAAGCAGAAAGTGTCTTGTCTGAATTCAAGGAAGATAAAAACTATGACATTAATGATCTCTTAGAATTCTATCAGATTAAATTATACATCGACAATGAAATGTATTTGACCAAATGGAATAGCGATGATATCCAGAAGGTCAAAGGTAAAATTGATAGTTTTTGGAAATTGATCGTTACATTTTGGAAGAACATTAATAGTGACAATATTTCTAAGATATTGAAGCAATTAGAATGCTGGACATTTCAAGAATCATTTTGGGATATCACAACTAAAATATCTGGATACAAGAATATTAGTAAAGAATCATTTTTAAAATTATTGCAATTAGAACAGATTCATATATCTGATATTTTACATCATAATAAGCTAGTAAAATACTATTCTTTTGAGATACGTAACTATTTATTGAGATATGATAAATCTGCAGAACTTTTATTGTCACAGTATGTAGAAAAACACGATAGAGAAAGAAGAGGTTATTATTTTCCTAAATGTCTAAGTCTAAAAGATCGTGAGCAAGTCATTTTGAGTTATATCGATTATAAAGATGCTAACCTAAACTATATCCGTCTTATTTTAAATATCAGAAAACACTCAGAGCTAGAAATTTCGGATAAAACGAAGCTTAAAGCGCAGAAAAAAGAAGAGGAATTAAACAATAAGTTATTCGAAAATTCGAATGGCATGAATATCGAGACCAGATTAATCTTTTGTGAAGATCAAGAAAAGACTGTTATTGCTTCTGGAGAAGGAGATACAACAACTATCTTTTCTTATAGTAAAAAGTACATAAATAAAACTGACCATCCATACCGATATCTACTTCACTTTATTGGTCTCTTCGAATACATGAATCATCAAAAGTGTATCTCGATGGTAAGCAAATACAGTGACCTGGGGGTAATGGAAAGAACATTCATGAGCTCGAAGAATGAGTATCCTATAGGAAGTGTATTTCATTATCAAGAAAACCTTTCTTTTTTGCAGATATTTTCATATGATCAGGCGATTTTAAAACCATTAAATAAAAGTGTTGAGTATTTGATTCAAAATTTTATTGAAAAATCATTAAATAAATTATTCGATTTAAAAGGGTTTCGATTTACACTACCATCTGCTAGTGCTAATCATCTTGAAAAGATCATAACCCTTTTAGCCCAATTTGATTCTCTATTAAAGCAATACAAACTATTTCAAGAAGATGGAGAAGTGAATTTTGACTTATTGAGAATAAGTTCTAAGCCTCTGCATTTTAATGAAATTCCAAGTTTTGTCTCACGCAAATACTGTTATTTAAAAGATGGAAAATTAGGCTATATGAACCATCTTCTTTTTTCTGATCAATCAAGTTTATTTTACGTTGATCCATTTAAAAATAAATATCATAGCCTATATGACCTTTTAGCTAACGAAGAAATACTTTACGGTAATTTTGCGGAATATCAAATGGTGAAATTATACCATCTATTTGAACAAAAATTTTTGTTTGTTGACCACAAAGGGTATTTAAAGATCAAAGATAAAAATCAGCTGTTTGTATTAAATCAATTATATCGAGAGGAAGTAGTTAGCTATTGGCATTATCCGGAAGAATGTAGATCTATTGTTGATGATATGGAAAAAGAAGGGCTTGTTTATTTTGAAAACACACTTCTTAATAAATTGGAACGCAACTATTTCAATTACTACTTAAACAAAAAAGAATTTACTAATGGTTTAGACCTTAGAAATAGTTTTATGCATGGCACTAACACCATGTCTGAAAATGAACAAAAGAACTTGTATTATATTCTTCTGAGAATAATTATATTGACTTTATTGAAAATAAATGACGATCAACGACTAAAGTTCAAATTGGAAAATAGTCAACCAAAAACTGAGAAAATATCAACTAAATAAGTTGACCAGAAAAGCAAAATGTCAAGTTTTTTGCGCAAAAAACTTGACATTTCAGCAAAAGTTGTAAATTTGGTTAGACATTTACTTTACAATTCATCAGAATAAACATGACTTTAGCTAAAAAAATAAAAAAACAAATAGAGAACTTTCCTGTAGGAGAAACCTTCCGATATGAACAACTTGATATCGGGAAAGATCAATACATTACTGCCGCTAAAGTTTTGGAACGTCTTCAAAAGGATGGATTAATAAAGAAAGTTTCAAAAGGTACATTCTATAAACCTAAGAAAACTCTTTTTGGGGAATTAAAGCCAGATGAACAAGAACTGCTAAAACCATATTTGTTTGACAACGGAAAACGAATTGCCTACATAACTGGCAATTATTTGTACAATCAGTTGGGCTTAACCACACAATTAACCAGTGTTTTAAAAATAGCATGTCAATCAAAGCGAATATATGTAAATACCGGAGCAATAAAAGCAAAACCAGTAAAGAGCTATATAGAAGTCACAGATCAAAACTATCAAATTTTAGGCGTTTTAGATGCAATGAAAGATTTGAAAACCATACCGGATATTGACATGAAATCTGCCATTAGAATTCTTTCCAGTCTTGTTAATAAGCAGAATTCAATGAAGTTAAGCAAGATGGTTGAATATGCACTTTCTTATCCTCCAAGGGTAAGAGCATTGTTAGGGGCCGTAATTAAATCACAAAAAGAAAATGATGATATCAAGAAGCTCAAAAACTCATTAAATCCACTTAGTATATTCAAACTGGGAATATCATCTGAAATATTAAAAACTGCACCTAAATGGAATATTAAATGAAGCTTCATACAAATAAAGAAATATTTAAGGATGCCATTGCCTTTACTGCTCAAAAGATGAATCTGCCAGAAATCTATGTCGAAAAAGATTACTGGGTTACACTGGCTTTATATCAAATCTATTCAAGCTCCATAGCCGATAGAGTTATTTTTAAAGGAGGTACAGCTTTATCCAAATGTTTCAAATTGATTCAACGATTTTCAGAAGATATCGATTTGGTACTTTTAAAAGATGGATCAGAAAGTGGAAATCAGTTAAAAAGTATTCTAAAGGAAGTAAGCCAAACTATCATTAGTGAATTACCTGAAATTGAAATGCCTGGTATCACAAATAAAAAAGGAATGATTAGAAAAACAGCACATTCTTTTTCTCAGGAATTTGATGGTGATTTTGGACAAGTAAGAAACGCTATAATTGTTGAAGCTACATGGCTAGGCAGTTTTGAGCCATACAAACCGATAAGCATCAGTTCTTTTGTTTTCGAAATGATGAAAGAAACTGGTCAGGATGAACTTGCCAAAGAATATAACTTATACCCTTTTGAAGTTTTAGTATTGGATCCTAAACGAACTTTGTGTGAAAAAATAATGAGTTTAGTTCGTTTCTCACATACCGAAAATCCAATTACAGACTTAAGAAATAAAATCAGACATACCTATGATATTCATTTACTTCTGTCGGATAAAAACTTACATGAATTTTTCTATTCCAAAGACTTTGAAACATTATTCTTAAAAGTTGCAGAGGCAGATGTGGAAAGTTTTAAAAATAATAACAACTGGCTTGAACATCATCCAAATGAAGCATTGATTTTTAAAGATACTAAAGGTGTTTGGCAAGAATTGTCTGAAACTTACAATGGTATTTTTAAAGAATTGGTATTTGGCCCTTTACCTGATGAATCAGAAGTGATCGAACGATTAATTGAAGTAAGTAAAAGATTAGAAGATATTGAATGGACCATAGATCCAAACTCAGAAAGTAACTAAGTGATCATGATCTAGTAGGTGGTCTAATTTGTAAAAACAATGTACAAATAGAAGATATTGAGATATAATTTATCGCAGAAAAACCCAGGCAAACTTTTAAAAGCAAAGCACTATGTTCGAAACAGTAAACAGAAACGCATTAATAGTACAACCAAAACAAGCTTTATGGGATTGGGTAAATGATATTTTTCCCGAAGATCCGATATCGTCGGAAATAATTGGAAAACACGATGAAGCAAATGTATATTTAATTCCAGAAATGGACTCTATAGAAGAATCATTGCAATATCTGAAAAATAATTATGAGCCTATTTTAGAAGAAAATCTTTTTGGCTGGTGCGAAGATGATGAACTATGGCCTAAAAATAGAAACTGGAAACTATTTGAAGAATACTTGGATTATTCCATTCAGTCGGTTGTAATGGATATCGACAAAAGTAGATTAGAGAAAGAAGACTTATGGTAGTGTCCAGTTTCTTAATTAAAAAACTGGACACTTTGAACCGATTAAATAAAATAATCGAATTGGCAAATGGGTGAAAATCCAATGATTAGAGCACTAAACAATTAAAAATTATTATTTTCACCTGTGGATATTTTCCTAATATGGGAAATAGAATTAGAACGACTTATAAACAACTAAAATGAGCATACTTGTCAATATCGAAGATTTACTTTCCGGAGAATTGGTAGAAGGTGAAAGGATGGAATTTAAGGAAGGATGGAATCCTATGCCGATTATGCGCTCGGTATGTGCATTTGCCAACGATTTTGAAAATGAAGGTAGTGGCTACATTATTATTGGTGTAGAAGAAGATAATGGAAAACCAATTCGTCCGATAAAGGGATTTGATCCAAATAAATACGAACATTTACAAAAAGATTTGCTTGCCTATTCTAACCTAATACAACCCTCATATTATCCTAGACTGTCATTGGAAGAAATCGATGGCAAACATGTTGCTGTAATTTGGGTACCAGCAGGCAGCAATCGTCCATATAAGGTTCCCGATGATGTTCTTTCAAAATACAAAACTTACAATTATAGAATCAGACAATATTCCAGTAGTATTGTTCCAAATGATGAACAAAAAACAGAACTGATACAATTAACTGCAAAAATTCCTTTTGACGATCGTGTAAATAGTCATGCAAATGTGAATGAGTTGAGTTTTTCTTTAATGCGCGAACACTTGGCTAAAACAAATAGCAAATTATATGAGGAAAGTTCAAGTATGAACACGGAAGAATTGGCTGAGCACATGAATCTTTCGGAAGGTTCCAACGAGCATCTATTTCCGAAAAATGTTGGTTTATTAATGTTCTCCGATAATCTCCAAAAATATTTTAAAGGTGCTCAAATTGATGTTGTAGAATTTCCTGAAGGTATTGGAGCTAAAATTTTTAATGAAAAAACCTTTGATGGACCTATTCAAAAGCAACTAACCGATGCTCTTTCTTACATTAAAACAAACCATATAAAGAGTAAGGTAGTCAAACATTCTGATAAAGAAGAAGCTGATAAAATTTACAATTATCCTTTCGAGGCTTTGGAAGAAGCTGTGTCAAATGCGGTTTATCATCGAAGTTACGAATTACAAGATCCTATTGAAATCAGACTTCTGCCTGAAAGTATTGAAATAATAAGCTATAATGGTGTAGATCCATCGATTAAACAACAAGATTTCGAAAAAGGAGTTATTCGTGCCAGAAGATACCGTAACAGACGTATTGGTGAGTTTTTAAAAGAACTTCGCTTGACTGAAGGTAGAGGAACCGGTATTCCTACTATAAAAAGAGCACTTCAATTTAATGGTTCTGATACTGCCCTATTTGACACTGATGATCCTGATCGCAGACACTTTATTATTGAACTTTCTGTTCATCCGGAATTTAAGATTGAAGAAAAAGTAGAAGGTGGTGCAATAGGTGGTGCAATAGGTGGTGCAATAGGTGGTGCAATTGAGAAATTAACTAAAAGACAAAGAGAAGTTTTAGAAATTATTGCAGATAATAATAAAGTAACATATAAAGAAATAGCAGAAAAATTATCAATAAATGAATCAGCAGTTGGTAAACACATTGATGCACTCAAAGAAAAGGGTGTTGTTGAACGAATTGGTGGTACAAGAGGTGCATGGAAAATATTGGTTGAGAATTAAGATATAAAACTGGTATTTGACCATAAGTAAAAACTTAACATCATAAAAAAGCACAAACAAGAGTTTAGTAATGCTTTATAAAGGATTACTAGTCAGTGTGTTGTCTCGCTTTAGTTTTCAAGTCGGGGAATTATACAACACTCAAATAACATGGGCTTTAGCCCAACTATAAATTTATGAATTCCATAATTTACCGAACTATTGTACAACGGAATAAAATTAAAAATGTCCAGTTTATTAATTAAAAAACTGGACATTTTGAATCTAATCAATAAAATAATAAAATTGACAAGTGGGTGAAAATCCACTTATTAGAATAACATACAGTTAAAAATTATTATTTTCACCTTAGGATATTTTCCTGTGGTGGTGAACAAAATGTGCCTTTAGTGCGTTTTATTTCTAAAAGCACTTTGAATATGTATCGGCATTATACCGTCACAGTTTAATATTTTAATGGTCTAAAATAGATATGACAGAAACCAATCGCATAGAATATAAAAAACAACTAACCAATGATTTGGAAAAAGAAGTTGTCGCTTTTTTAAACTACAAAGAAGGTGGTAACATCTTCATTGGTATCGACAAATATGGAAACACAGTTGGTTTGGAAGATGCAGATGATACGCAATTGAGAATAAAAGATCGCTTGAAGAATAATATTCTTCCTTCTTGCATGGGCTTGTTTGATGTCTTATTTGAAGAAAAAGATATTGTGAAAATTATTATTGCCAGTGGTTCCGAAAAGCCTTATTACGTTCGAAAAAATGGCATGTCGGAAAAAGGTTGTTTTATTCGGGTTGGTTCTGCTGCCGATCCTATGCCACAAAAAATGATTGATGAATTGTTTGCGAAACGTACTCGAAATTCTCTCGGGAAAATTAGATCTAACAAACAAGATTTAAGCTTTGAGCAATTACAGATTTATTACGAAGCATCCGGAAAAAAATTAAATCAACAATTCACCACCAATCTGGAACTTTTAAATGAGGATGGTGCTTTAAATTACGTGGCCTATCTTATGGCTGACAATAACAGTACCTCCATTAAAGTTGCAAAATATAAAGGTGAAGGACGAGCAGATCTGATTGAGAGTAATGAATATGGTTTTTGTTCTCTTATAAAATCCACAAAGCAAGTAATTGATAAAATTGAACTTGAAAACAAAACATTTACTAAAATAACAGCCAAAGAGAGACAAGAAAAAAGACTTTGGAATGCTATAGCTCTTCGCGAAGCAATTGTGAATGCTTTTGTTCATAACGATTTCACAAGGGAAATTCCACCAAAATTTGAAATTTTCTCAGATAGATTAGAAATTACTTCAGTTGGGGGATTACCAGAAGGTTTGAGCCAGGATGAATTTTTTGAAGGATTCTCGGTACCTCGTAACAAGGAAATCATGAGAATTTATAAAGATGTTGATTTGGTAGAACAGCTTGGTTCAGGTGTTCCTAGAATATTGGAATCTTATGGAAAAGAATGTTTTAAATTTTCGGATAACTTTTTGAGAATGACTTTCCCTGCTGAAGCTAGTCAGCAAGTCACCGAACAAGTCACCGAACAAGTCACCGAACAAGTCACCGAACAAGTCACCGAACAAGTTGGGAATTTATTAGCAGTACTCGATGATAAGACTTATTCGACAATGGAAATTATGAGCTTATTAAACTTAAAACATCGTCCAACATTTCTTTACTCTTATTTACAACCAAGTATTGAACTTGGTTTAATTGAAATGACAATACCAGATAAGCCTAAAAGCAGCAAGCAGAGATATAAATTGTCAGAGAAAGGAGTTGTTGTAAAGCAAACAATAAATTTAGGTAACTAAGTAGTAACTAAGTGATCATGGTTCAGTAGGTGGTGTAATAGGTGGTGTAAGTTTGTAAAATAATGTACAAATAGAAGATATTGAGATGAAATTTACCGAAGAAAAACTAGAACAGGCTTTTATTGAACTCCTGAAACAGGAGAATATTCCGCATGTATTGGGAGCTGATATTGAACGGACTCCTGAAGAAGTGCTGATAAAAGAGGATCTGAAAGCATTCTTACTGCAAAAGTATATGGCAGAAGCATTGACCATATCGGAGGTAGATTTAATTATTAGGGACTTAGAGAAACTTCCATCTTCCGATTTATATGAAAGCAATAAGGCTATCATGAAAAAAATCATGGACGGTTTTGTTTTCAAACGAGACCTGTCTGAAGCCAAGGCAGGAGATCGCAGCAAAAAGGATTTGTATATTCAGTTGATGGATTTTCCGGAAGTTGTAATTACTGCAAACAACGCTTTGTCTACAAGTCATGAGCCCATGGCTGCCGATAAGCAGGGAGAATATAATCGTGAATCGGACAGGAACATCTACAAAATTGTAAACCAACTTGAGATTGAAGGCTACCAGAAACGAATTCCCGATGGCATTCTTTACATTAATGGTTTACCAATGGTGGTTTTCGAATTCAAATCGGCTATTCGTCCCGAAGCCACTATTCACGATGCTTACATACAACTAACGACTCGTTATCACAGAGATATTCCTGAACTATTCAAATACAACGCTTTTTGTATCATCAGCGATGGCGTAAACAACAAGGCTGGCTCCTTTTTTGCTCCTTATGAGTTTTACTATGCATGGAGAAAAATAGAGGGTAATGAAATAGAGGTGGACGGAATTGAATCCATGTTCTCAATGATCAAAGGGATGTTTCAAAAGGAACGCTTGTGCGACATTATTCACAACTTTGTTTTCTTACCAGATGCCTCTAAGAAGGACGAAAAAATCCTTTGCCGATATCCTCAATACTACGCAGCCAGAAAGCTGTACGAAAACATTAAAATTCACCAACGTCCGAATGGTGATGGAAAAGGGGGAACCTATTTTGGAGCCACTGGTTGTGGGAAAAGTTTTACTATGCTTTTCCTAACTCGCTTGTTAATGAAGAGCAAATATTTTGCAAGTCCTACCATTGTTCTGATTACAGACCGAACGGATTTGGACGATCAGTTATCGGGTCAATTCACCAGTGCTAAGAATTACATTGGGGATAATAAGGTAATTAGCGTAGAAAGTCGGTCCGATTTACGAAAAGAATTGCAAGGACGAAACTCGGGAGGTGTATTTTTAACCACCATTCATAAGTTTACAGAAGATACTCAATTGCTAACCGACCGGACCAATGTAATTTGCATTTCAGACGAAGCACATCGTAGCCAAACCAATCTGGACCAAAAACTAAGAATTACCGATAAAGGTGTGACCAAATCGTATGGCTTTGCCAAATACCTTCACGATTCTCTTCCAAATGCGACTTACGTCGGGTTCACAGGAACACCTGTTGATGCAACCTTAGATGTATTCGGTGAAGTGGTTGATGCCTATACCATGACCGAATCGGTTAGAGATGAAATTACCGTACGAATTGTTTACGAGGGGCGTGCTGCCAAAGTATTACTAAACAACTCTGCCCTTGAGAATATAGAGAAATATTACAGTGAGTGTGCTGAAGAAGGAGCCAATGATTATCAGGTAGAAGAAAGCAAGAAGGTTACTACCAATATGAATACCATTATTGGGGATCCGGATCGCCTGCAAGCATTGGCCGAAGATTTCGTAAAACATTACGAAAAACGTGTAAACGAAGGATCTTCGGTAAAAGGGAAAGCAATGTTTGTATGCAGTAGCAGAAAAATTGCCTATCAATTTTACAAGAATGTTATTGCTCTGCGTCCTCAATGGGCAGAAGTATTGGCGTGCGAAGAAGGAGCAGAGCTAACAGAGAACGAAAAGAAAGAGATCAAGCCAATAGAGCGTGTAAAAATGATCATGACTCGTGGCAAAGATGATCCAAAAGAATTGTACCAGATGTTGGGCACCAAGGAGTATCGAAAAGAACTTGATAGACAGTTTAAAAACGAAAAATCGAATTTTAAAATTGCTATCGTGGTGGATATGTGGTTAACGGGTTTCGATGTACCATTTCTGGATACCATTTACATTGATAAACCTATTCAACGTCATAATCTAATTCAAACCATTTCTCGTGTTAATCGAAAGTTTGAAGGGAAAAATAAAGGTTTGGTTGTCGATTATATTGGAATCAAAAAACAGATGAACCTAGCGTTGGCTCACTACAACAAAGCCGACAGTCAGAATTTTGAAGATATTGAACAATCGGTTGTCGTTGTGAAAGATCATCTAGACCTTCTTGCCAAAATCTTTTACAAGTTTGACACCTCAAAATATTTTAAAGGATCGACTTTAGAGCAATTGAATGCTCTTAATATGGCGGCTGAATATGTCCAAATCACTCAAGAGATTGAAAAACGGTTCATGTATTTAGTGAAGCGACTAAAAGCAGCTTACGATATTTGTTCTGGTAGTGAAAAACTTAACGAGAATGAACGTGATCATATTCATTTTTACATGGCAGTACGCTCCATCGTATTCAAATTGACCAAGGGTAATGCTCCCGATACAGCTCAAATGAATGCTAAAGTTCGTGAAATGATCAAAGACGCATTATTAAGCGATGGTGTGGAAGAGATTTTTAAACTTGGTGATAACAACGAAACGCAAACAGATATTTTCGAAGAAGATTATCTAGCAAAAATTGAAAAAATAAAGTTGCCAAATACCAAAATAAAACTGTTGCAACAGTTACTTGCCAAAGCCATTCAAGACTTTAAAAAAATCAATAAGATTAAAGGTATTGACTTCTCGAAGAAAATGGCAGATTTGGTGAGCAAATACAATGAGAGAAACGAAGATGATGTATTGAGCAGTGAAGTTCTTGAAGATTTTACAGATGAAATTATCGATCTCTACCATGCCCTAAGAAAAGAAAAAGAATCTTTCAATGAAATGGGTATCGACTTCGAAGAAAAGGCTTTCTATGACATCTTAAAAGCTCTAGCTCACAAATACGACTTCAGTTATCCTGAAGATAAATTGATTGAATTGGCCAAAAAGGTTAAAAATGTTGTTGACGACAAAGCCAAATACACCGACTGGAGCAAACGAGATAATATAAAAGCAGAACTAAAGGTTGGCTTAATTATTCTCCTTGCCGAAAATGACTACCCTCCAGTGGATCGTGACGAAGTGTATAAAGAGATTTTTGAACAGGCGGAGAATTTTAAGAAGTATCAAGAGGTATAGAGTATCGAGCAAACTTTATTATTTGAATGATTAGATTCAAGTATCAAATGCAACTTATCTGAATTTAGATAAAAAAGGGAGAGGTTGTTTTTCAAGACAATGAGGAGAAATATTCTCGCCCATTGTTTATATGGAATAAAAGTCTTTTTTCACCACTAAAATCGCCAAACTTAAGTTGTATATGGGACAATTAACCAGAGAATAAAGGTATACTATTCCCGTGATGAAAATAAGCCGCTATAATCAAATCGATATAGCAAAAGCCATCGGAAAAGATAGGTCTATAATAAGTGGAGAACTAAAAAAAACTGTGATCTATATATACTCACCCCATTTAGGTACTTAAATACTGATCTCGATGCATTCATAAGTGTATTAGTTTATTATCAGTGTATTGTGGCAGTTTTAACTTTCATAGTTTTTTCCTATAAATGAATTTAACCCCTTAATATGAAAGTTTTGAACCCCCTTGATACAGACCAGATCTTGTATTTTTGGATAATAATCTAGTTAAGCTAAATATTGATGAATCTGACTGAAAGTCGTTTTTAAAATTGGATTTTTAATCTAAACATAAATCCCCGAATTAAAGATTGTCTTCATGTAAATATGACGTCAGTTTATAAAGGCACCTTTAGAACAAGTTGTTGAGGAGATTCCAAAATGACTATGATTAACAAATTGTTGAAGGGAGGGGGTAGATAACAGAATACCTCTGACATATCTATTTAAACGTAGGAAATTAAAAATCTTCTCTAATCAATTGGAAATGAAATGGTTTAATTCGCCTGATATGGATTGTCATTTTAATTTGTAGATGAATTCTAGTTCTATATTATTAGAAAATAGTAATAAAAAAGATAAAAATGAGATTAATTATTTTACCTAAGTATGATTCCTTGTCGAAATGGACAGCGAATTATATCGCAAAAAAGATAGAACTATATAAGCCTTCAAAGGAGGATCCATTTGTTTTGGGTTTACCGACAGGATCTTCACCATTGGGGACTTACAATGAATTAATCTCATTGTACGAAGCAAAAAAAGTATCCTTCGAACATGTAATAACATTTAATATGGATGAGTATGTAGGTATTCCTAAGGATCATACACAGAGCTATCATACTTTTATGTGGGATAACTTTTTTAGTCATATTGATATTCCAAAAGAAAATATCAATATGTTGAATGGTAATGCTGAAGATATTGAAGTAGAATGCAATAATTATGAGCAAAAAATTAAAGCAGTAGGTGGGATTGATCTGTTTCTTGGAGGTATTGGTCCTGATGGACACATTGCATTTAACGAACCTGGTTCATCTTTAGGATCAAAAACAAGATTAAAAACTTTGAATTATGATACTCGATTGGCCAATTCTCGTTTTTTTGAAAATGATGTAAACTTAGTTCCCAAGTTCTCTCTTACTGTAGGAGTGAAGACTGTAATGGATGCAAAAGAGGTTTTAATTATTGTAAATGGTCATCAGAAATCAAGAGCTTTGAAAAAAGCAATTGAAGAAGGTGTAAATCATATGTGGACAATTAGTGCTTTACAATTACACCCTAAAGGCATGATCATTTGTGATGAAGAAGCGACTTATGAGCTTAAGGTTGGCACTTGTAAATACTTTAAAGAGATTGAGAAGGATTTTCTGGATCCTAATTATCTTCTATCGTCATAACTTGTGAATGGTGGTTTTGTAGGTATTGAAGATTGTAATAGGAAGAACTTTATTATCTGGAAATTCCAATTGTATCAGATTTATTAGGAATTTAGTTCATTTTAACTAAATTCCTTTGCGTACTCTGATGGGCTTTTTCCATATTCGTTTTTAAAACACTTTCTAAAGTATTTAGGATCACTGAAACCAACTATATACCCCACTTCAGTTATTCGAAGTTTATTTTGTTTAAGGAGTTGGCTTGCACTTTTTAAGCGATACAAACGAATAAATTTATTGGGCGTTATTCCAGCTATCGATTTTAATTTGCGATAGAGGTGGACAGAACTTAGTCCAAGTGTATTCGCTAATTCTTCCACTGTAAAATCTGGATCCGAAAGATGTTTTTCGATTGTTTCAATCATTTCTTCAAACATTCTTTCATCAGTAGAAGTCACATTTATTTCTTTAGGTGACGGAATATTCCTTTTACCTGTAAATTTTACCTGCAATTGTTTTTGGGTCGTCAGAAGATTACGAACAACTAATTTGAGGTGGTTTAGTTTAAATGGTTTTGAAATGTATTGATCTGCCCCTTGTTCAAGCCCCTCAATTTCATGTTCAATCGTACTTTTAGCTGTTAACATGATAAGGGGGATATGGCTTATTCTAAGATCTTTTTTAAGATTATTACAGAAATCAAGTCCGTTCATTACTGGCATCATCACATCTGTAATGACTAGATCAGGTCCTTTTGATAAGGCTATTTCTAAACCTTCCTGTCCATTGCAAGCTTCGAGAATATGGTATTTGTGTTTCAAAATCTCTTTAATGTGAAGTCTCATCTCATCGTTATCCTCAACAATTAAGAGCGTGTGTTCTTTCGATGTTTTTATTTCTTTGTTAAAGACTGAATCCATCTTGTCAAGTTCTGATAATTTAGGATTTGAGAAAGCTGTTGTTTTTTCCTTTTTTGAATTGGCAAGGGATAAATTATCAGTTGCAATTTCATCTTCTTTGTAAAAGCTTTTATCTATGGGAAGCCAAATGTAGAATGTGCTGCCTTCTCCAGGCTTGCTTTCAACGGCGATATAGCCTTTATGTGTATTTATCAATTTTTTGCTAAGAGCTAAGCCAATTCCTGTACCTGTACTTGTAGATGAATTCTGAGGAAGTTGGGTAAATCTCTCAAAAATAGATTCGATTTGCGATTCTTGCATTCCAATCCCCGTGTCTTTCAATGAAATACAAAAATAGTCGGAATTCTTGCCTCTAATATCCATATTTGACGGGATCTGAACTTCGTTACTGGTATGAAGTCGTATATGGATTGTACCATCAATGGGGGTGAATTTCAATGCATTGGATAAGAGGTTGTTGAGTATTTTTTCAATGATATTATTGTCAGTGTAAACCATGAATTTATTGACAGTTGATTCGAAATGAATCATTATTCTTTTCTGAATACTACTTGTTGAAAAGCTTTGTATTATGGGGGTTATCAATTGGCAAATATCTCCCTCTTTAACATGGATGGATATCTTATTACTTTCAACTTTTCTAAAATCAAGTAATTGATTAATCAAGTGAAGTAAGGAGTTGACATTGCGATCGATGGATTGAAAATAGGTTTGTTTTTGTGTATGGGAAAGCTGATTGCCTTCTTCCATCAATTTTTGCAGTGGAAGGGATATGAGTGTGAGCGGCGTTCTGATTTCGTGGGAAATATTTGTGAAAAATTGAAGTTTGAATTTATTTATCTCATTACGTTTTTTGTGTTCTTCTTTTTCCAGTTGTAATTCTTTTTTGATTCTGATTCGGTTTCTAAGAAAAGAACTTATGTAGCTTATTAATACTAAGACCATTAAAATGTAGATGAGATATGCTTGGCTCGTAGCCCAAAAAGGAGGGGTGATCAAAATGGATAGATGGGTTTCTTCATCATTCCATTCTCCACCAACATTGCTTGTTTTGACTCTAAATCGGTACTTGCCGGGCTTAAGTACCGAATAGGTAACTTGCCTATTTTTATAGTCTGTGTGGTTCCAACTGGTATCAGCTCCCTCCAAAATGTAGGTAAATTTTATTTTCTCCGGAGATGAATATTCTATGGCACTGAATTCTATATTTATGGTGTTTTCATTATGCTTCAACTCAATAGTCCCCTTGCTACTCAATGTTTTATTGATTGGAATTCTTCCGTTAAATATCTTACCTGTTCTAATAAGTTGGTTGTTGACTTTTAATTGGTTGATGTATGCAGGTGGAAAGTTAGTTCTTTCAGTGAATTCTTCTGGTTTGAAAATACTGACTCCATTATTTCCGCCAAACATCATTTCTTTTTGGGAATTTAATAAGCAAGACGAAAGATTAAATATATCGCCTTGTAAACCATCTTTTTGGAAATAATTTGTAAATGTTTTTGTTTCAGGATTAAACTTAGACATTCCTTTTTGGGTACTAATCCATAGATAGCCTTCCTGATCTTCGAGTATGCCTTTGATTACATTGTCTGCCAATCCATCATTTTTGGTATATCTGATAAAATTTTCACTTCCTTTTAAAAAAAGATTGAGTCCCCCTTGAGTTCCAACCCATAGATTTCCCTTACTGTCAGAGAATGTAACATTTACTAGATCGCTGCTGATACTTCTTTTGTCTTCTGAGATATGTCGGTAATGTTCAAATTGAGCCTTTCCCAGTTCTGTATTTTTTTTAAGGTCAAGTTTGTCCAAACCACCTCCCCAGGTACTCACCCAAAGATTCTGATCTTTATCTTCCAAAACTTCGCGAGTAAAATTGAAGCTTAAACTTGTGGGATCGTTCGGATTATTCTTAAAATGGTAGAATTTGTCTTTCTCCCAATCGTATTTGTCAAGTCCATTGTAGGTAGATATCCATAATCCTTTTTTGTCTTTTGAAGGCAGAACGAACCAAATGTTGTTGTTGGCTATACTATTTTGGTGAGTAGGATCGTGCTCGAATCGGGTAAACTTCTCCTTCTCTGGTTCAAACAGGTTCAGACCTTTTAAAGTGCCAATCCACAACCGGTTTAAATGGTCAAAAGCTATGGATTCAATAATATTACTACTTAGGGAATTGGTATTTGATGGTGAATGTTTATAATTGCGAAATTGGTCGGTTATGGGATCGTAAACATTCAATCCGCCGCCATAGGTACCAAACCAAAATCTTCCGTCCGAACCTTCAGTAATGGATTTGATTACATTGTTCGAAAGAGAATTCTTATTGTTGGGAATATGTTTTAGGTGGATGAAGCGCTGAACATTTGGATCAATTCTGTCGATACCAGTTTCACGGGTAGCCAGCCAAAGTATCCCTTCTTTGGAAGAATAGATACTGAAAATGAAATTACGACTCAAGGATTGTTTATTGTAGGGCTCGTGTTGATAAGTGATATATTTGTCTTCCTTTGGATTTATACGGATGAGTCCATCCCCAAATGTTCCTATCCAGATTTGGTTTTCCTGGTCCTGTCCAAGGGAGTATATTTTATGTTCCTTGAACTTTTTTCGTTCTTTTTCTGTCTTAGGATAATTGTAAAAATAGTATTGGTTATCTTTTTTTTCCAGAACACTCAGACCTTTATCAGTACCAATATAAAGTCTGCCATCTTCAACCTGGTAGATATTGTAGATGGTGTTGTCTGCAATGGATCTAGTCTCATTGGATAGATGTGTGAAATGTGTAAAAATTTCTTTATCATTTTTAAGTGCATCTACTTTTATCAGGTTAAGACCTCCTCCTTCTGTACCTACCCAAAGGTTACCTTCTTTATCTGTGGTAAGACAAAAGATACGGTTATTGCTGAGAGATTCTGGGATTTGCGGATGGTGTCGTACTCGTTTAAAGAGCGGTTCCTTATCTTTAGTAAAGCCCGTAAGCTTGTTTAATCCTGAAAAAGTACCGACCCATATATTATCGAATTTATCTTGAGTGATAGATGTAATTGTATTGTTGGACAGAGAGTTAATGTCGTTCTTTATGGAGAGGTAAAACTTGAACTGATCGATTTCGGGTATGTAACAGTTTAATCCTCGTTCTGTTCCGATCCAAATTCTACCTTGCTTATCCTCGAATAAACATTTGATTACCCCATTACTGAGATCATTTTTATGATCTCCTTCATCTTTATAGGTCTTGATTTGAAAACCATCATAGCGATTTAAGCCAGCATCTGTTCCAAACCAAAGAAAACCTCGTCGATCTTGTAAGATGCAACTGGTCACATTTGAAGATAGACCATGCTCTACCTGAAGGTGTTTAAATTTTAATTTGGAATTTTTAAACCCTTGAGTTGATTCTCCCCAAGAGGAAAAAGAAATTAGAATTAAAAATATAGTGATTATGTAAAATGAAACTCTTGCCATATTTTGATGTTTTTAAAAATAGCTCTATGCCAAAACTAATAAAATTCTGAGCAAAGTGCTTTATGGTAGAAGTATGATTTTAACCCAATAAATTTACAATGTCATTTTAAAGATAAAACAAATCTGTTAATACTAAGCTTGGGTAGAGTAAATAAGCATCATATTGGTAGGTACCATTATGTGCCGAAGATAAATGAAATATTTTTTATTGAAGGGTAGGGATGCCTTTTTTTGTAAAAGATGAGCTTAAGTCTCCTGAAATGTAAGGAATTTGCTAAGTAGTTGTTTTTATATACCCTGTTTCTGAAAGATATCACCCCCATGTTTAGTATGGAATACTAATATATTGTAGAAGTCTTAACTCCCTGTTGAAAAGGGAGGCCTATTATTAACCTAAATTATAAAATTTATGAAAAAATTAATGCAGATTAATTTCTTTCGGGAAACATTTTTACCAGGAAAAGTAAAGTTGTTTCTTACGCTTATGGCTTTGTTGTGTATGCAAAGTTTTGCAGGCGCACAGGAAAGAAAAGTGTCGGGACAAGTTCTCTCAGAAGATGGTTTATCATTACCTGGTGTTTCAATTGTTGTTAAAGGAACAACAAACGGAACAGCATCAGATATTGATGGAAATTATTCAATACTCGCTGGTAGTGATGACGTATTGGTGTTCTCTTTTATTGGTTTTATTACACAAGAAATTCTTGTATCTGGACAATCGGAGATTAATGCAGTTCTAGTAGAAGATACAGAGCAATTGGATGAAATTGTGGTTGTTGGGTATGGTACCCAAACCCGATCTCAAATGACCACATCTATATCAAAATTAGATACTAAAGTATTGGAAAGTGCTCCTCGTTCCAATGCAGCAACTGCTTTACAAGGTACAATTGCGGGTTTGAAAGTAACTCAGACTTCCGGACAGCCTGGTTCAACGCCCAACCTTGTTGTGCGAGGTGGAACCTCCTTTGAAGGTGAAGGGGAACCTTTAGTTTTGATTGATGGTGTGCCAGGATCGTTTTACGCCTTAAACTCCGATGATATTGAATCAATGGAAGTTCTTAAAGATGCTGCATCAACGGCTATTTATGGTGCAAGAGCCGCTAATGGTGTAATTTTGGTAACGACTAAAAAAGGTAAAGCTGGTAAATCTCATATTAATTTCAGATCAAAATTTACATCGAACTATCATCGTAGTGATCCTATGGACTATCTTGGAGCTGCAGACTATGTTAAGTTTAACAGGATGGCAGTAAAAAATGCTCAGGATGTAATGGGGTATGCATGGCTCGATCAGTTTCTGCTTGGTGGGCAAGCTGCAGGAGTAGGAAATAATGCAACCAATTCTATTTATACAACAATGGTATTGTCAGATGACAATAGGTATCTGTTAAACCATGAAGGCTGGCAAAGTATTGAGGATCCTGTTAATCCTGGAACAATGTTACTTTTTCAGGAGAATCAAATGAATGAATTGTTTTATCAGAACAGTCATGCGCAAGATTACAGTTTATCTTTTGATGGTGGAAATGAAAAGGGAACCTACTATTTAGGATTGGGAATGCTTGATGATACAGGTTTGGCTTTTGGATCTTCATTTAAACGTTATTCTGGAACATTTAATGCTTCTTATAAGTTAACGGAAGCCTTGAAGGTGAGTTCAAATATTATTTACTCTCATTCAAATAAAAACAAGCCTTTTGATACTGAATATAATTTATTCCAAAGAACAGCAGGATTGGCTCCAACTTCTCGTATTTACAACAATAATCCTGATGGTAGCCTTTCTGACGAATACCAGCCTGGTACGTATAAAGGATTTGGTAATCCTCTCTATTATCGAGATAAATTTGTTCGCTATAATCTGGAGCAACGATTAACAGCTTCTGTTCAGTTAGACTATAAATTTTTGAATGATTTTAAACTAACAGTTCGTGGAAGTCATTTTTCTATTAATGATTCAGATGAAGCGTTTAATAAAGCTTATTTGAGTTCGGGAAGATTAAACACAGAAAGGAAATCTACTGTATCTCATGAAAGAACTCTTCGTAATCAGGTAACAGCCATGATTAATTATACTAAGCGTTTTCAGGATAAGCATAACGTAACAGCTTTATTGGGAACTGAGTACTTCGAAGAGGAAAGTTTTAAATTTGAGGCATCAACCCGTTTTTCGCCAACCGATTTAATTTACACGATGAATATGGGATCGGAAGCCGCTAAAGCTCCCACCTCATTCAATACTGGTTATAAGATTTCGTCCTTGTTTGGAAGATTGAATTATGATTTTGATTACAAATATCTGTTTGGATTTACTTTTCGTTATGATGGAACTTCTCGTTTGGGAAATAATCAATATGGATTCTTCCCTGGTGTTTCTGCTGGATGGAATCTGCACAAAGAAGAGTTTTATAAAGATTCTAAATGGAGTGAGATTGTTAATAAAGTAAAACCACGACTTAGTTATGGTGTAAATGGTAACATTGAAGTGTTGACTAACTTTGGAGTGTTTGGTACTTATGGGAAAATTTCAACAAATCCAAATATAACCTCTATATATGATACTCAAACGGGATATGCTAATACTAAGATACCCTTGCTTGATTTAATGTGGGAGCGTTCAACGACCTTTAATATGGGATTGGACTTAGGTTTTTTTAACAACCGAGTTAGTGTAATTGCCGATTACTTTGTCAGAGATGTAAAAGATAAATTGGCTGATCTTAACTTGCCTCTGTGGACTGGTTTTGAATCTATTAAAACCAATAACGGAACATTACAAAACAGGGGATTTGAACTTCAGATTAACACTGATGTTATTAAAAAAGATGATTTAACATGGAATGTTGGGTTGACCTATTATTCTGTTAGAAATTATGCAAAGAGTTTGCCAGCAAACGGAGTAGATAAAAACAGACAAGGGGGAGCCAAAATTTACGATCCTGCTACTGGTGGATCAAAATATGTTAGAGGATTACAAGAAGGTAAGCGAATTGGAAACGATGTAATTACTGCCTATGTGTTCGATGGTGTTTATCAGACACAGGCTGATATTGACGAACATGCAGGTCGAATTGTAGAATTTGCATACAAAGGGGATACTCGTTTTTTAGGAGATACCCGTTGGAAAGATCTAAATGGCGATAATGTAATTAATAAATTAGATCGTGTTGTTATCGGAAGAACGACTCCAAAATTCACAGGAGGAATAACTTCCAGCCTTCGTTATAAGAATTTCGATTTATTTGTAAAAACCGATTTTGCTGTTGGACATTACTTGATTAATGGTCGAAGAGTAAAAGGAATTGCACAAACACAAGGGAATCAGAACGGACCTCTCGAGATTAGAGACTCATGGACTCCTGAAAATCCAACATCTAATATTCCTATTTTTACTTTGGTAGACCGTCAGCGCAATCATCTTGCTGGTGGTTTCGATCAAGGATCAATTGATGATAGTAGTTCTAGAATGTGGGAAAAAGGTGACTATCTGGCATTGCGTGAAGTAACATTGAGCTATAATATTGATGGCAAGATGTTAAATAGCGTTTTTGAAAATATGAGACTTTATGTAACAGGAACAAATTTGGCTTACTTGAATAATTTTTCAGGAAGTTCACCTGAAGAAGCGCTTCGTGATCCAAACATAGAAGATCGTCGTGGGCTGGATATGGGGAGATTTCCATTGCCAAGAACTTTAACCTTTGGTGTAAATGTTAGCTTTTAATCGTTAAATTAAAAATTATGAAAAAATACAAATATATTCTAAATTTTCTGATAGTTGCGCTATTAGTATCATGTGATATTGATATGCAGCCAGAAAGTGAATTGACTTATAAAGGATTCTGGGATACTGAAGAAGCTGTCCGTGCTGCTCATATAGGAATCTATGCTAAATTTAGAGAATATGATTATACCATGTGGAAAATAGGTGAGGTGCGTTCTGATGTTTGGGGTGGTAACACCATTGAAACACCCTCTGAGATTAATTTAATAGAGAATAAAATAAGTACAACTATTGTACATTTTGAGAAGTGGGCTAATTTTTATGGTCTTTTGCACTATATCAATGATTTTATTAAAAATGCACCTAACGTAACGTTTCGTAATGAGGAAGATAAAAATCATATGTTCGGACAGGTATATGGACTTCGTGCTGAAATTTATTATACTCTTTTAAAGGCTTGGGGCGATGTACCCATCAATACAGAACCTCTGTTAAAAATTGATTTGGAAAAGCTAAAGAAAAAGCGTTCTCCTAAGACCGATGTAATGGCACAAATAAAAGGTGACATTTCTAAGTCTCTTGAATATTTTGGTGATGATAATAGTCTTTGGAATAACAAAAATATCTATTGGTCTAAAGCAGTTACTCTTGCTTTAAAAGGTGACGCTTATTTATGGTCAGGAAAAGTGCTAGGTGGTGGTGATACTGATTTTACAGAAGCTAAAACAGCTTTGGAAGCGATCTCTGGTTACGACTTGGTTAGTTATTCCAATCTTTGGGGACAGACCAATGAAGATAATGATGAGTTTATTTTTGCTTTTGACTACCAGCAGGATCAAAAAAGTAATTTTTACAATAGTTTTACAGGTAGAGCGGTTGATTATGCAGAACTTTACGATGAGAACGGAGTGTCAGTAAAAGATTTAGTAGTTAATGGAGCTAGTCGATTTGGCGCTTCAGACAAAACTCTTTTGCTATTGAATGATCAAAATGATTTGCGTAACAATACTTTTACTCATTTGTATAATGATGGAGCTGTTCATATTCCTTATGTTGCAGGTAGTTTAAGTTTTAGAGGCACTCTTCTTAATAAATTTCTTGGTGTTATTGGAGATGATGGTTCCCGTAAAAACTATAATAATGTACCATTGTATCGTTATGCCGATGTTCTTTTACTATTGGCTGAAGCTAAAAATAATCTAGGTCAGGATCCATCTGCTGAAATCAACAAGGTAAGAGAAAGAGCCTATGGAGATAATTATAGCGGACATGAATATTCAAATGCTTCAAAAGCAGTGAACACCAAAGCTATTTTAGATGAACGATATAAAGAGTTTGTTGGTGAAGGTAAAAGATGGTGGGATCTTGTGAGAGCTGGAGACGGTATTGTTTTTGATGAAGTCGCTTCATTAAACGTTTCGGAAGCTTATAAAATTTATTATTCTATTTCAGAAAGTATGATAGCGGATGATTCTGAGCTAGATCAAACCGAAGGATATAGTAAATAATAAGTGAGTTAAAGCAATAGTCCGTTAGTTTCTAGTAATCAGTTTGATTTACAGACTGCTTATTATTAGTCATTTAAGAATGCATTCTAAATCATTGGTAAGCAGAGTCAAATAGAAACTTAACGAATTATTATTAAAGTATTCATTGCAATTGTGGGTAAGGAATTTTTATTTACCCTAAATTAATTTGAAATTATTATTTAAGATTAAGCTACCTTCCTATTATTGGGAAGGTAGCTTTCTTCACTTTTATACCTGATTAAAAACTTTCACAATTGGAAATCAAGTATATCTAAGAATGAGTAAAGTTTAGAAAAACCAACCGTTCGTTAATATTGTATCTAGATACTAATTTATTAGAGATGAAACATCTATTAATTATTTGCTTGATAAGCATGATTTTTGTGACTGATATTCAGTCTCAAAACAGTAAAGAGAAGTGTGGTAAACCTAATTATTCTCCTTATTACTTTCATAGGGTAGATCATTTTGAAAAGCTACCAGATACTGACAATGAAATCTTTTTTCTAGGTAACAGTATTTCTGATGGATGTGAATGGAGCGAACTTTTTGGCGATCTTCGATTTAAAAACCGGGGAATTAGTGGTGATATTACGGATGGTATTTTGTATCGTCTTTATCAAATTACTCGTTGTAAACCCAGTCAGGTGTTTTTAATGATTGGTATTAATGATCTTGCTCAAGGGAAAAGTGTTGAATATATCGTAAATAATCATCTAAAAATTTATGATCGAATTGAAAAGGAGAGTCCTTCAACCCAAATTATAGTGGAGAGTTTGCTACCCGTAAATGATGTGTACAAATTGTTTAGCTCTCATACTAATAAGGGAGGTTCTGTTTTAGAGATCAACAAAAAACTTAAAGTCATTTGTGAACAAAGAGGATACAACTACGTGGATCTTTTCTCGCAAATGGTAAATGATAAAGGAAAATTACGTAAAGATATTAGTGCAGATGGATTACATTTAAATGGTCTTGGATATCGAATATGGAAACAGGAAATTCTGAATCTAATTGACAAAAAATAGTTTTTAAATCAAAAAAATAATTGGATCTAATTCAGATAAGATATTCTTTTTTGACTTTAATTACATGTACATCTTTCTTAATTTTAAACACACCCTTATTCCCAAAATCATATGATTCGAATCTTTATTCTTCGATTTTTATTCTGTTTCTTTATTGTAGCTATGCTTAGCTCCTGTAATTATTACAAAGAAATTCCTGCTCAGGGTGATCAGTTGATTCCTATTTTTAATAAGGTTCATATTCGTTTTGATCCTTCGATTAATAAAGAGGGTCTGCTTCCTGATAGTAGTCAGGTAATACATCTTGCTGATGGACGAATAGTCTTGAAAAAGGTGATTCTGCCTGTTTATAAACGACATACCAATATACTTGCAAGTATTACACTCAAATCGGCAGGTGACCGGTGGGATAAATCTGGCTCTTGTTTTATTATTCCATCCGGAAGTGAAATTAATCTTTTAAATATAGCTAATGGAGAAAAGAAGTTTCCTGAAGCAGGAAAGGATGTGGAAGGTTTGGCAGGAATTGTATCAGCAGAGGGATTTCAGCCAGCTATCGAGTTAATGCGGTTTATGACACCATTTGGTGTTGGATTTTATAATGATAAAATGGAGTTAAGACGTCCTCCATATATCCCGGTTTGGGAAAATGAGGTGAATTGGGAGCTTGATGTTACCGACTTGCTTTCGGAATTGGAACAGGAAGTTTGGATAGGAATATGGATTGATACATGGACGCCTGAGGGATATCAAGTAAGTTTCGAACTTAAATATGATGAAACAGAGGGATATTGTTATGCTAAAACAGAAACTGAAATTCTACCTTTGGTGAATACAGTATACTATATTAATCCTCAAAAGCATCCAGATGTTTTTGCCCGAAAAGATATTGTTGTTGAAGCTAATATTCCCGAAAATGCTAAGAATTTAAGATTAAAATATATTACGACTGGTCATGGAGGACATTCGGGAGGTGATGAGTTCGTAAAAAAAAATAATATCATATATATTGACGGACAGAAAGTCTTCAGTTTTATTCCTTGGCGTGATGATTGCGCATCTTACCGAAGGTTTAATCCTGGTACAGGAACTTGGTTTGAAGGAGAACGTGATGGGGAATATATTGATTGGGAAGCAGGGGCGTATAAAACGAAGAAGGTGAATGAAAGAATCAGTTCTTCTGATTTTAGCCGATCGAACTGGTGTCCAGGATCTTGTGTTATTCCTGAAGAAATAGCATTACCAAACTTGGAGTCTGGTATTCATCAGTTCACATTCAGTATACCGGAAGCTCAGCCAGCAGTAGACAATGAGTTAAATCACTGGTTAATTTCTGCCTATTTGGTTTGGGATATAAAATAGAACACAAAGCCATTTAAAAATTTGCTCTATAGTTTTGTGTTCCGTAGGTAAATAACGAAATCGATATTGGTATTTGCAAAGGAAAGAATTGGTTTGCTTTCCAAATTTAGGCCCAATGTGAGCAGAAATTACCAATCTCCCTAACTGCTCGGGGAGCAACTTAAGGTGATGACGGCATGTAAATAAAACATCTTTCATTTGACTGATAATCCACATCAAACAAATTTGGAATAAATTTTAAAACAACACCAAATTTTAAAAAAAACAAAGTATGAAATTACTTACATTAATGCTATCCTTCTTTTTAGTGACAAGTTGCCAGACAGAAAAGATGGAAGAAGTAGAAAAGAAAAAAGAAAACTTCCCAATCGTTCAACGACAAATAATGATACCTATTCTTCGCAATCGGAAAGTGAATGAAGTGTTGCGTTTAAATATAGTGAAAACGGATGTGCAGCATGAGATAAACGCCTTTACTCTTGAGATTTTGAAAGGAGAGTTTTCTAACGTATCTAAAGTACAGATCTTTAAACTGGAGAAAGAGGGGGAAGGAACAAGAAACATCCTATTTGGCGAAAGTGAGGAGATTGCCACAGAAATGATTATTACTGGACTCCGTGAATTATCTGGTGGTGGAAATAATTTTATTGTTTCAATACAGTTGAAAAAAAATACATCTCTTTTGCAAAAATACAAGGTGAGTTGTTCCACCATAGAATTTAGTACGGAAACCGTAAAGGTAACAGGAGATCAATTGAATGATTTGAGAGTGGGAATTGGGCTTCGACAGGCTGGTGATGACAATATTGCTGCCTTCCGAATTCCAGGTTTGGTTACCACTAATAAGGGTACCATCATAGGAGTTTATGATGTTCGTAGAAACAGTTCGGTGGATTTGCAGGATGATATTGATATAGGGATGAATCGTAGCACCGATGGGGGGCAAACTTGGGAACCGATGAAAGTGATTATGGACATGGGTGAATGGGGAGGTTTACCCCAAGATCAGAATGGAATTGGCGACCCTGCCATATTGGTTGATCGCAGCAATAATACCATTTGGGTAGCAGCATTGTGGGCGCACGGGCATCCTGGAAAACGCTGCTGGTGGGCATCCAAACCAGGATTAACCCCTCAGGAAACCAGTCAATTTGTATTGGTGAAATCTGAAGATGATGGGCAAACTTGGTCGGAGCCTATCAATATTACCAAACAAATCAAGAAGAAGGAATGGCAATTGTTATTGCAAGGACCTGGGAAAGGAATCACCATGAAAGATGGAACTTTGGTATTTCCAGCTCAATTTAAGGATAAGAACAAAATGCCCTTCTCCACCATTATTTGGAGTAAGGATCATGGAAAAACATGGACTATTGGAACAGGTGCAAAATCAAACACTACCGAAGCCCAAGTAATTGAGCTGAACGATGGGAGCCTGATGCTGAACATGAGAGACAATCGCAACAGTAAAAATAAATCTGATAACAATGGTCGTGCAGTTGCCATTACTCATGATATGGGACAAACCTGGACATCCCATTCCACCTCCAATGGTGTGTTGCAGGAACCAGTTTGTATGGCTAGTCTCATTAAAGAAAAATTTCAGGTAGGGACAAAGCAACAGGAGTTAGTATTGTTCAGTAACCCCAATTCCAAAACGCATCGAAAGAATATGAGCATAAAGGTGAGTTCCGACGATGCACAAAGTTGGCCTACCGAATTCACAACTCTTCTGGATGAGCAAAGTGGATGGGGCTATTCCTGTCTGACTCGAATTGATGACAAAACCGTAGGGATTCTTTATGAAGGAAGTCAAGCACATATGGTTTTTCAGATGGTGACCATTGAGGAATTGCTAAATGTGAAAAATTGATTGCTATTCAGGTGTTTTCGTAAATAAGTATAATATCGATAGGATAAATTAGTGTACTATAATTATTCACAAATCTTATAATAGCTCCGTTCATCACAACTTCCTATTATTCCATTGGCATTCCCGATGAATATGGGAGTAGTCTTAATTATTTTGTTCGCTATGGCTCACTAATTATTAAAAATGGTATAGATAAGTTAGTTGTAACCAAAACTCGAATTAGGTCTTTCCCACGGAAAATTAAGCCATGTAAAATACTTCAACCTATTTTGATGAATATGACTCCCTAAATTC
>JADGEF010000172.1 GCA_016744515.1 Marinifilaceae bacterium
AACTACTTTTCAGTTCCTTCTAAGTATATCTGTATAAATTGCTACGACAGGCTTATATTGAAAGATATTTCCATTGTGATCAACTACGAATTACCTCATTCACCCAAAGAAAGCCAGTACTATAAAACTACTTTACAGTTACATGAATGCATTTTGTTTGTCTTTCAAGAAGAACGTAACATTTACCTTCATCTTGCAATTTAATTAACTCACGCAATAAAATATTTCGGAGGCGATAGGTATAAACAGGTGTACTATTACCTCTCTCAAAATAACGTGTTTGCACAATATCAAAAGTTCGTCCATAATAATGCGATGAACTATTGGGCGTAGCATTTACATTGCTTTTACGAAGCGACTTCTGATCTTCGAGAGTCCGTAATATTGACGAAACTGAAAATCGATATTTTCTTAATCCCAATTCTTCGAGTTGGTCGCAAAACCTTTCACCAAGCAGGTTTAAAAATTGTTTAGCTGGTGCTTGCAAATAAGGTAACGAATTTCTTAAATGAGGTATTTCATAGTATTCGTTATCAACAATCTCAACAAGATCGTAACGATTACAAAATTCTTTGGCACTTGCTTTATCATCCTTTTTTGAATCCAAAGGCTCTTTTAAGCCCTTTATTCTGCCTACTTCAAGATGATAATTATTATTAAAACGGCGCAACGCTCCCTTTTCATTTTTTGTAAGTACAGGAACAGAAAACTTATCTATGCTTTTAGCCTTTGGTGTCGGGTTTAAAGCTATAACGATTAAAACTGTAATAAGTGAAACTATTACAGCTGCCGTTAGAATTTTACGAATACTATATCTTTTTTTTCTTTTATCCATGTCAGAATTTTACTCGAACAAAGGTAAAAAAAAGGCGTTCTCAACAAATTGGTAAGTAAGAAATCTTATTTACACCTTGTTAATTTCAATTCTGCTATGTTCATTTTCCCCTAAGGAACTATGACGATATAACATGACTCAACTTCAAGTTGTCACCTCTGAATATCAGATGATAATGCTTTTGATTATATCATGTTATTTCTCAACAATCCCTAAGGTATTTTGCTATCTCAAAACTATATTGAAGACCTGTACATCAAGAAATCACTAAAGCTCGTCTATTTTCAAGTCAGATCGAAATTGGTCATCTAAAAAAAATCTCCTTATCCTAATTGCTTAGATTAAGGAGACTTTCTCATCTATATCTGTTCAACTACTTATATAAGAATTCTTACATAAACCCACCGCCGCCTTGTGTTTCACGGCTATCTCTGCGTTTTCTTCTTTTGGCTTTATTTTTGCCGCTACCAAATCGGTACGCAAAGCCAAGGTATGCTGTTCTACTCTCCCAGTGGAATTCTCCATTCTGACTGTAAGGTACTTTTGAATTGAATTTAAACTTCATGCCTTCGAAAATATCATTCACTCTAAAGGTAACTGTTCCTTTTCCTTTCAAGACTGAATAGCTAGCACCAGTATTGATCATCCACATTGGATCCACCTCAAACTGAAGATCTTTTCCTCCTCCACGATACATGGCAAACAATTGGAATCTCAATTTTTTGGTTGCCGTAAAGCTATTCGATACTCGAACATTGAAAGAATTGTTTGTGATCTCCAGATTATCTCCATTAGATACGCCAGATTCTTTCTGAATATATAAATCGGAGCTGGCATTCATCGACCACCACTTAACAAATCGGTAATTTGCCGACAGCTCAACACCGTAACGATCGTTGCTATTGGTATTGTAATACGACATTTCCACCTTTTCAACATCCAACGGATCTTTGTTCAATACTCTCGAAATATTACCATTCACTCTACGGTAGAATGCTCCAATTGTAACAGAACCTTTCTTTAATCCTTTTGTATAATTAAACTCGAACGAGTTGGTGAACTGAGGATCCAATGCAGGATTCCCAAACGAACTAATCAAAGGCGTACTCCATTCTCTAATCGGATTTACTTGCCCGATAGATGGTCTATCTACTCTCCTGCTATAACTCAATTGAAATTGATTTTTTTCGCTCGGGTTAAAAGTAAAAAATACGGAAGGATACACAGTTAAACGACTATCGGTATACTTAGCCCCTTCGTCTCCTTTAATAAACTCACCATCTACTTTATATTGCTCAAATCTAGCACCCAATTGCATCGAGAACTTATCTATTTTGTGATTTAAATTCACATATCCCGAATAGATACTTCTGTCGTATGTAAATGCAGAATTAGGTTTCTGAGCAGTCTGATACCAACCATTATCTGGAATTTTTTTTCCCTCATCATCGTATACAAAATCGTGTTGATTTGTTGCTCTTGAATTCTCAGTATCATTTAATCTCAACTCCAGTCCTAATTCCAACTTTGTATTTTTCGACAATGGATTTGTATAATCCAGATTTAGAAGCGTATTGGTATAATCATTATTAATACCATCTATATAATTCGAGGTCAAATCAATCGGGTTAAGTAATTCAGTATAAGTTGCATCTTCAGGAGAATCACTTTCACTATAAGTCGCTTCGAACTCTAGGTTGTGTCCTTCTTTTTCAAAGTCGATCTTATAGTTTAAATTATAAGTTCCGGTAGAATTATCTGTTTCAGATTTCATCAAACTATGATAATCCAATTCTGTTCCTCTAAAAATCTTTGTAGTACCATCAAATACACCATCACGAAAATTCTGTGTGGTATAAAATGAAAGTGTATTCTTTTTATCCAAATAAATATCGGCTCCTACTTTTAGCAACTGGGAATTGTTATCGCTTAAAAATTTAAATTTCTGTAAGATATCATTATCCATAACTACATTTCCATTCTCATCTTCAGAGCTTCTTAAAACATCACCATAATTGTCTCTTTTCCCTGCGTTAGCACCAAAATTCATGAAAAAGTTCACCTTCCCAGTTTTGTAATTCATGTCTAAAGATCCATTCATACGAGTATTTTCGCCTCGTGTCACTCCCAAGTTTACATTTCCGTTAAAGCCAATATTTGCATTCTTGTTTAGTACGATGTTAATAATCCCACTCATCCCCTCAGGATTATATTTTGCTGAAGGATTCGTAATCAACTCGACACTCTTAATTGAAGTAGATGGAATTTGTTGCAACAATTGGGCGGCACTAATGTTAGTTGGTTTACCATCGACTAATATTCTCACATTTTCGTTACCTCGCAAGCTCACAGTCCCCGTTTGACTATCAACACTTACTGACTGTACATTATTTAACACCTCCGAAGCAGTTGCTCCGGCTGCAGTTAAGTCTTTGCCTACATTTATAACTTTTCGGTCAATCTTCTGAGTTACTGTAGACAATTCGGCTCTCACAACTACTTCATTAAGTACTTCAGAATCTTCTTCAAGACGAATGGTTCCCAGTTTGTAAGTCGAATTTTTAGTTGTAAAATCAAGCTCTTTAATAAAAGGTTTGTATCCGATATATTGAATTTCAATGACATTCTTTCCTTTTGCAATTTTTTTGATATGAAACCTCCCTTTATTATCGGTAATCCCTCCGGTTAATATTTGATTGTTTGCATCTCTAATTATAATATTTACATATGGCAATGCCTCATTGGTATTGTTATCGATAATAAGACCAGAAACGGCACCAAGCTTGACACTACTGTTTTCAGGCATTTCATCCGCATAGTTAATAAAACTACACAGCATTAAAATGGCTATAAATAGAACTCTTCTCATAATTATTTTTTTAGGTCGGTTTAAAATCTAATTATAGGACATCATATCCTCATTTTTAGTTACAAATCTTGTTTAGAATTAAGTTTATTAATAGCTGTAAATCGTAATACGAAGTCAAGCTAGATATAAAAACATCTCATAAAACAAGTGGTCGACCAAACTCAACTCATTTTTCGTACCGAAAATGCTATGACACACAAAATCAATATATAACAAATTACATTCTTATTTTTCTGTACGAAATCGTACACATAATGTCCGATTTAAAGTGCTGCGAGATGTCTCGAAAGCTCATAAATAAAACAACCCGATACAGAATTCTGTATCGGGTTGCTTTTTAATTGTTATTGAGTTAATCCTACTTAATTAATTCTATAAATTCTTTTTCAGATATTGTTTTTATTCCGAATTTCTCAACTTTTTCAAGTTTACTTGGCCCCACTTTCTCACCTGCCAAAAACAAGTCTGTTTTCTTCGAGATTGAACTGGTATTCTTTCCTCCATTTTGTTCTATCAAAGCTTTCAGCTCATCTCTTGAGTGCAAACTGAAACTCCCTGAAATAACAATGGACAAACCCACAAGTTTATTGGTCTGATTTGCTAATTCTTCCTCGTTCAGTTCAAATTGCAAGCCATGTTCGACCAACTCATTCACTAAATTATTTTGAGCCTCATCTTCGAAAAACAGAATAATACTCTTTGCAATCTTATCACCAATTTCATCAATCTCAACCAATTCTTCGAAACTTGCTGCTTTTAAGCCTTGAATCGAATTTAGAGTTTTAGCTAGTTTCTTTGCAACGGTCTGACCAACATGACGAATTCCCAATGCAAACAGCACTTTCTCGAAAGGGACTTCTAAAGATTCTTTGATACTTCCAAGAATACGATCGGCAGATTTATCGCCCATTCTATCAAGAGGCATTAAATCTTCTTTTTTTAATCGATACAAATCTGATACATTCCTCACCAAATTTTCTTGATATAGAAGTTCAATTGTCTCCTCTCCCAATCCATCTATATTCATAGCCTTTCGACCAATAAAATGTTCAATTCTACCCGTAATTTGTGGCGGGCAAAGTATGCTATTGGGACAATAATGATTGGCTTCACCTTCAATTCGAATCAACTGGGTTCCACATTCTGGACAATTGTCAATGAACGTAATCTTCTCAGCATTAGCTTCTCTTTGGTCAACATCAACACCTACTATTTTAGGTATAATCTCTCCTCCTTTTTCTACAAAAACACTATCGTTTAAATATAAATCAAGATTCGCAATAATATCTGAATTATGAAGAGAAGCTCTTTTAACAACTGTCCCTGCCAACTGAACAGCATCTAGATTAGCAACTGGGGTTATCGATCCTGTTCGGCCAATTTGGTAAGCCACGCTATTTAATCGAGTTACGACACGCTCTGCTTTAAACTTATACGATATTGCCCAACGAGGCGATTTTGCAGTATAACCAAGCTCCTCTTGCTGATCTAAAGCGTTTACTTTAATCACGATGCCATCTATTGGAACAGGAAGTTCTTCTCGCTGTTTATCCCAATATTTGATAAATTCTAGCACCTCATCAATAGAATTGCATAACTTACTGTCATCAGATATCTTAAAACCCCAAGATTTTGCCAACTCTAAATTTTGATAATGATCTTTACCAGGCAACTGCTTTCCTAATAGATAATACAAGTAGCAATCTAATTGGCGCTTCGCAACAATTGAGGAATTCTGCATCTTCAAACTTCCCGAAGCAGCATTCCTTGGGTTTGCGAAAGGGCTTTCACCTTGTTCTTCTCTTTCAATATTTAATTTCTCAAATACCTGAAAAGGCATCATGATTTCACCACGAATTTCAAATTCCTCAGGATACGCATCTCCTTGCAAACTAAGAGGAATCGACTTTATTGTTTTTACATTTGTAGTTACGTCATCGCCCTGCACACCATCGCCACGCGTTAGTGCTTGCACCAACTTACCATTCTTATATTTAAGACTAATAGAAGTTCCATCGTATTTTAACTCACAGACGTATTGGATTTTTTCTTCTGTTAGTTTTAGAATTCGAGTTTCAAAATCACGTACATCTTCTTCAGAATATGTGTTACCTAAAGAAAGCATTGGATACTCGTGTGCAACCTGCTTAAATTCAACATTAATATCGCTACCTACTCGTTGACTTGGTGAATTTTCATCTGCATACTCTGGAAATTTATTTTCCAAAGCAAGCAGATCATTCATCATCATATCAAACTCAAAGTCGTTGATAGTTGGTTGTGAAAGTATATAGTAGTTGTGGTTATGTTTATGGAGTTGCTCACGTAATTCAGAAATACGTCGCAAAGCTTCTGTCTTATTCATAATTCAGTTGATATTTTTAATCTACAGCATAAAAATAGCAATAGAAAAACTATTTATTTCACAATCTAAACAAATTCTTAATGCACATTTTAATCTCATATAAATTCAAAACCAAAATAGTATCTTTCGATAAATTAAGATTCTAGTTTTTGCTAGCTAACTTTACCGATAATAATAAGTATCTAACCGATTTATCATCGTACTCAAGGTGTTCTTGAAGTAAATTAGCAATACGAAACTAAAATTACCCCACTATGAATAAAGATAGAAAACCCTATTTTATTGGATTTGCACTAATTATAATTGGTATAGTAATACTACTAAGTAATATTGATTTCTTACCAAGAAACATTCACCATTACATTTTTCGTTGGGAAAGTTTCTTGATTTTAATCGGACTTCTTATGATCTTTGTCCGCAGAAAAATTATTGGCGGTGTTACTGTACTTGCAATTGGAGCTTATTTTTTAGCCGACGATCTTTTTATACTCCCTGCAAACTGGGATATTTGGTTTTGGCCT
>JADGEF010000029.1 GCA_016744515.1 Marinifilaceae bacterium
TAATTCTAAATCCATTGTGAAACTTTACATGAAATAATTTATTGTTCAAATATAAAAACTCAAAACGAATAGATCAGCACATCAAAATAATCTTTTGCCCTTTTTTTGTACGTAAATCACTTTTAAAATCGTTAAAAATCATGATGATTATTGTAGACATTGGTGAACTATTAGTTTTAAACTATACTTTTTTTTGTATACAAAATCTTTAGAGGTAAGGTGAAGATTGATAAGACAAGTTATTTAAGGGTTAAATGCTTTTTACCTTCACCTGGAATGTTCCAGTAGTCAAAACCCCTGGCACAAAAAATAACAATTCCGAAGGCTTGTTTTTTACCACATTGTCAATTCTTGTTTCTGTTCCATACAGCAATAAAGAAGATATCTTATCCACCTCTTCGATTACTGATAAGGCTTCAGCTTTAGTTACTGAGGAATCTTTGCCCACCATTTGTTGAACCAGTGTCCTCAGCACTAACTGTATCGTTATCTATAACGATACTCATGTAATCATTTGGATCATCAGTCAAATGATTTGGAATTAATCCATAACGTAAACTCATATTATTACGTATTTAATTTACCTTGTAAGGGTTTATCGTCCACATCTTCCAGTTGTATCGCTAAAGTTAGCTGGTTGATGACCAGTCGATGGGTTACCTTTTTGTTCTAAGTTAGAAGAATAATTTATCTCCATAATCAAAACGTCACCTAATCTAATTAGAACAGTCATCTATTCTACTTATTAGATGTGTTAAATTTATGAAAGATGCATGCTTTTTGAATGTAATTAACATTTGTTTTGAATATATATTGCTTCCCTTATCAATCCATTGAGATTTTCAGGAGTAATATTTTCATATCTCTAAAAAAAATAAGAAATCCCGAGCACCCCTTAAAGCATTTGTTCTGTCATAGGTAAAAGTCATATCTCTAAGGATTGGAATAGCTAATGGCTTTTTATGGGCTTGAGGGAAAGTGTGATCTATTTGGAAAACAAATGTAAAGTCTTTAGGTTGAGTCGTAAATATGCATCGAGAATGGATTATTCTGATTTATCTTTATATAAATTCAAGGAAGGTGACAAAAAGGTGTTCAAGTGTCTTTTTGAGGCTTACTATCCTAGGCTTTGTAGTTTTGCATACAAGTACTTGCATAACGATCAAACAAGTGAGGATATAGTGCAAGAAGTCCTATCCGATCTATGGCAGAAACGTCAATCTATTCATATCAAAACTTCTTTAAAATCTTTTCTATATACAAGTGTTAAAAACAAATGTTTGAATCAAATAAGTAAACAAATTACCTACGAAAAGAAACTATCAGACTACAAGAGTTTCGATTCCGAATCGATGGATGATTACAATTATATAGAAGAAGAAGTTCATGCCAACCTACATAAGGCCATAAATAGTTTGCCAGAAAAATCGAGGGAGGTTGTTCTTTTATCCATGTATGAGACGTCAAACCTTGATATTGTTGAAGAGCTTAATATTTCGGTGAATACAGTAAAGAGCAATAAGAGAAGGGCCTACAAGATGCTACGCGAAATGCTTCGCTAATTATTTCAAAAAAAAGATCAGATAAGAACACTCCTAGTCATATTTAGTCTGTCTTAGGGGTAAAAGACATAAAATAAGAAATGGAATTATACCCAGAACATATATCACAACTTATTACAAAATACCTTACTGGTGAGCTTACTATTAAGGAAGAGGAATTGCTTGACACTTGGCTCGAAGATCCTTATAATGAATTGCAATTTAATAAGATTGTTGATTCGAATTTATTTCTGACCAAGGTCGATCAATATAAGAAGTACGATTCGTCTAAGGCCTTTAATAACGTGATGAAAAAGCAAGGCAAGCCATACAGAACATGGCTTTCGTATGCTGCCGTTATAGTTCTTCCTTTAGGAATAGCCTTTGGCTTATTAAGTAAGTCTTTTTTGGATACGAATGAATTCTCTAGCCCTTTAGCCGATACTGAACCTGTTTCAAATGAAGTTCTGCTTTCAACCCAAGAAGGTAATTATATATTGGGAAAGACTGATACAACCCTATCAATTGGGAATATGCATTTGCAAACTGATAAAGAACATTTGTCGTATAGTACAGGTAGTATGCCTATTGAAAAGGAGAAGCTTGTTTATAATATTTTGCAAACACCCAAAGGCGTTAAATATAAAGTCGTGTTGAGCGATGGAACGAATGTTTGGTTGAATTCTGAAACGAAGTTTAGGTATCCTGTCAGTTTTATTACCAATAAAAGAGAAGTGTTTATTGAAGAGGGCGAGGCCTTTTTTGATGTGACAAGTAATAAGGAAAAACCTTTTGTGGTCAACTTTAATGAGAAAAAAATAGAAGTCTTGGGTACCGAGTTTAATGTAAAATCGTACGATGATGAAGATTACGATTTGGTAACTTTGGTAGAAGGGTCTATTAAATTGATAAGTGAGCACAACAATATTGAAATGATTCCTAATCAGCAGGCCATCATTAGTCATTCTAATGATAATGTGCAGATGAAAGCGGTTGAAGGGGCTTTATACGCAGCATGGAAAGACAATGTGTATTTGTATAAAAATCAGCCTTTAAATACTATTATACGTGATTTGGAAAGAGATTTTGATATCAGAGTATTTTATCAGAATCAGGACTTGAAGAATGAGAAGTTTTCTTTGAAAATAAGTAGGAAGTTACCTTTCGAGGCCATCTTTTCTGCAATAGAAAAAACCCACGAAATAGATATTGATATTAAAGACAACAATGTGATACTAAAGAAAAAATAGTGCCATATCTGATCATATGACACTATTAATTATGTGGTTTTAAGACCACGAATTAATAACCGATAAATTATTAATCTATGCTAAGTAACAAAAAAATGCTCTCTAAACATAGAGAGAGTCTCAAAATCCCCACAAAAACATTGCTGATTATTTTTGCAATGATGCTGTTAACAAGCTTGCAATCTGTTGCAGGCATCACTTTTGTTCAAAGTGGAAAGATCACAATCAAAGAGAATAATATCGACTTGGATGATTTGATTTGGAAACTAGAAAAACAAACGGGTTACGATTTTGTTTTTAACTCAGAACTTCTGGCTAAGTACAAGAATCTGAATATTCAGGAAGAAGGGACTATTGATGAGGTATTGAAAGCTATATTGAAGGATAAGGCATTAACTTATGAAGTTGAAAATGATATCTACATCATCAGAAAAAAAGAAAAGCAGCCTGTTGTCAAGAAAAACCAGCAAATACAGAAAAAAGAGATTCGGGGAAAGGTAACCGATAAAGACGGTGAATCTCTTCCTGGTGTATCTGTTGTGGTAAAAGGAACAACAATTGGAGCTGCTACTAATATTGATGGAGAATACCGCTTTCTGATTCCTGAAAATGCCAAGATGCTTGTGTTTTCATTTATTGGTATGCTTCCTCAGGAAGTGGCTTATAATGGACAAGCTTCAATTAATGTCGAATTACAAGCTGATTTGGAAGGGTTGGACGAGGTTGTTGTTATTGGTTATGGAACAGCAAAGAAAAAAGATTTAACTGGTTCAGTAACCCGTGTTAGTGCAAAGCAACTTGAAACAGTATCAGTGTCTTCCAGTATGCAAAGTATGCTGCAAGGTCGTGCTGCGGGGGTAAATGTTATGGTGAGTTCTGCTTCACCAACAAGTCCTGTATCTATAATTATTCGTGGAGCATCGTCTTTATCTGGTGATGCACAGCCATTATGGGTAATTGATGGTGTACCTCAATACATGACCGGAACTTCGGGCGATGTAACCAATACATTGTATAACATGAATTTAGATGATGTTCAAAGTATTGATATTTTAAAAGATGCATCAGCAACCGCAATATATGGATCCAGAGCTGCTAATGGTGTTGTATTGGTTACAACCAAGAAAGGTAAAGAGGGTGTGAAGCCTGTTATCGAGATATCTTCGAAGTTAGGAGTGCAAACCATGGATGCAAATGGATTTAGAGTCTTAACAGCACCTGAGTATATCGCTTTATCAAAAGGAGCAGTTCGGGAAGGCTATTTAACCGATGGATGGACTAATTATTTCACGAGAAAGTATCTTGATAGAGATAAGGTTAAAGGTCTAATGACTTCGGAGATTGACAAACAAACTTTAACGGATGAGGTGTTTAAAAAAGATGCCTACTATAAAGGTAATACGGATTGGTGGAATTTAATGACTCAAGATGCCATTACGCAACAAAATACACTTTCCTTACGGGGGGGGTCTGCTCATTCAAGTTATTATGCATCATTTTTCACTAAAAATCAAAAAGGGATTGTTAAAGGTGGAGATTCTGAATCAATTGGTGGACGTCTGAATTTTGAATCGTCAATTAGAGAGACGCTTAAAATGGGAATCAATATTAATGCCTCAACCCGTACAGCAAATATAAAGGATGATATGATTGATCGAATTTTGAAAATGCGTCCTGACTTGCCAGCTTACGATGAAGATGGCAATATTAATTTAGTTAGTCGATATGTGATAAACCCACTATTAGAGCTTGAAAATAGAAATAAAGCTGTGGGTAAAAACTTTTCAGGGACTTTATTCTTTGACTTAGATTTGACGAAAGGTTTAAGGTTTAGAACAAGTGGAACGGTTAATTATGGTATTTCGAAATACGATCGTTTTAATATGAAATACTACAAAGGTAGTCGAGGTTATAGAACCTTGAGTAATTCTGAAAATTCAATATATATATTTGAGAACACCTTAACGTATACAAAAAAGATTAAGGAACATGATATCGTTGCTTTGACAGGTTTTTCGTTAGAAAAATCTAAAACAGAGCATATGAAGGCTAAGGGTTCGGAGTTTCCTGATGATAAAGTTTTAATTGATTTAGGATCTGCTGCCAATAAAGTATTAATTCAATCAGGAGTATATGCCAATTCAATGGTTTCAACCTTTGCTAGGTTAAACTATAAATTTAAAGATAAATATCTACTAACAGCCACCTTTCGTACTGATGGTTCATCACGTTTTGGTCTTGATAAACGATGGGGCTATTTCCCTTCGGCAGCGCTTGCATGGAGGGTAACTAAAGAGCCATGGATGGAATCCCTTAGTGACGCTATTCCATATCTAAAATTAAGATTTTCAGTTGGTAAATCGGGTTCTCAGAATTTAGGTAATTACGATTGGAGAACTTTGATGGGATCTGCGATCTATAATGGACTTCCTGGTATTATTCCTGAGACTATTGGTAACGATGAATTGCAATGGGAGATGCAAACTCAAATGGACTTAGGTTTAGACTTTGGTTTATGGAAAGAGCGTATTAGAGGAACTTTGGGTTTTTATAAGAAAGATGTAGATAATTTAATTTATTACAATCCTGTAGCAACTTCATCGTCTTTTAAAGATGTGAGAGAGAATATTGCATCTATCAGTAATAAAGGAATAGAATTTGATTTTACTGCAGATGTAGTAAAGAAAAAAGATTTGAGAGTGGAGTTCAATTTTAATATTGCTAAAAATATCCCTACCCTCATAAAACTAAATGGTACTGATTCTATATATGGTGGTGGAAAGTATGATTATTTTAGAATTACTGAAGGAGAGAAAATGGGTGAATTCTATGGTTATAGATCAGCAAAAAGGTTATTCAAAAATCAGGAAGAAATTGCAGCCTTGCAAACTAGAGATTCAAAAACAGGACTTCCAAAAGCATACCGCGAAAAAAGTGAGAGAATTGGAGACGTATACATAATGGATCTTGATGGTGATGGTAAAATTACGATTGATGACCGTGAAATAATTGGAAATTCTATCCCAGACTTTTTTGGAGGATTTGGTTCTACCGTATATTGGAAAGGCTTTAAGTTCGATGTAAGATTCACATATTCTGTAGGTGGAGACCGTTTGTGGAAAGATGAGATGTATAAGGCCGGGGGGATAAATTCATATAATAGAACAAGTTTTGTATTGAACTCAGTTACTATGGATCCTAATGGGACATTTCCAAGGTTAACTCATTATGGGAGAGGTCGTAATCGTATTTTCTGTGATAAGTATTTGCATGATGCATCGTACCTAAAGTTGGCTACGGTTAACCTGAGTTATCGTTTCCCAAAATCATGGTTTGGTAATAGTTTATTGCAATCAATTGATATAACTGGACAGGCTACTAATTTATTTACAATAACTAACTATCCTGGCATATCTCCAGATGGTAACTTTAGCAGTAGGAATGCAGGTTTTCATGGTGCAGGGCTTGATTCTTCGACTTATCCACAGGCAAAAACTTATTCAATTGGAATAAAGTTCACATTGAAATAAGCAACATATAAAAAAAATATGATGAAAAATATAATAAAATACTTAATGATATCTATAGCTTTCTTAGCTGTAGGTTGTGATAGTTTTCTTGATGAGCAACCCGTTCATAAATTGACATTGGAAAACTCGGTTATTGATTTTAATGGAGCTAAAAATGTCTTAAATGGCATGTATTCGACTATTCAGGCAAAATATTGGGGAGGGGGTGTTTCTATTCCACTTTCTACACAGGCTGGGTTGTATGATGGTGAGGCTTATTATTACCAAATGGCATATACTCAAGGTAATGAGAAAACATATGATGTATGGAGGTCGTATTATAAGGGGGTTAATGCAGCAAATGCTGCAATAGAAGGCTTGGAGAAGTTATCTGTTGAAAAATATCCGTTAGAATCTGTCAAAACTGAAATGTTGGCTGAAGCTAAGTGTTATAGAGCTTGGTGTTTTATAAATATATTTTGGTTGTATGGTCACTGGTGGGCAGAACCAACGGATGAGTATGGTATCTTGTTCAGAACACAAATGGCAAATTTAGCCAATATTCAAAAAGCAAGATTAAACGTAGGGCAATCTTATATTGAGATCTTGAAAGATTTGGATTTCGCCATTAAAGGAGCTAAATCATTTACAGAATCTAAGTTTTTGTCGAAAGAAGCAGCCCAAATGATAAAAGCCAAGCTTTTATTACGTCGAGCTTGGGAAGGTGACCATAAGGAAGCTCTTTCTCTGGTTCAAGATATAAAAGATAATGCACCTTCCAGCTTTGAGATGGAAGTCGATATGGGAGAGATGTATAAAAATGGATGGGATTCTAAAGAGGTCTTATGGGCTCGATATCTTGAATCTAATTCAGGATCGGGATCCAATGGTTCTACCGATTTTGAATATTCTTATGGAATTATATACAATAATAAGTATAAGGCAACTGCCGATGAGTGGTTGAAAGAAGATCCGCGATACGATGTTGTTATGGGTGAAGTTGAAGCTCCAGAACCGTGGGATAATAGAATTATGGTAGGTCCTGTGAAATTATGTCATGGTGGAAGAGATGAAGATCCTGATGCAAAGTATACATCTTATTTCTTAAGATATGCTGAATTGCTTTTAATGGAATCAGAATTGATTTTAAGAACTAATGGAACTGTAACTGATGCATTAATTCCTCTAAATGAAATGAGAACAGTAAGAACCAATCCTGTTTTGCCTGCATTAACAGCTAGCTCGAAGGAAGAATTAATGGATATTCTTTTTAAAGAAATATTTGTTGAGCAATTTCTTGAAAATGGCAGTGAGTATTATGCTTCATTAAGATTTTTGAAAGATGGAAAACCATGGATTTATACGCTTAAGCCTGATGTTAATTTTGGTACAGATCAGTGGTGTTGGCCTATACCAGATGCTGAAATTGTAAATAATCCAGAGATGATTCAAAATTCGGGTTTGAAATAATCAACTAATAACAATAATATGAAAAATATAAAATCCTTATTACTAGCAGTATTGACTAGTTTTATTGCTATATCATGTTCAAATGACGAATATGGTTCAGATATACCTTTACCTAACGATATTACCTTAAATGAATTAGCATTGGAACGATTCACTTATCAAATTCCTGAAAATGGTTTTTCATCTGGTTCTATTCATTTTAACACGCTTAAGAAAAGTGGTAATGATTATTCTGGGTTTTGTTATTCCAACCGAAATAATAGATCCTTTGTTTCTACAGAGGAGGATAATTATGTCAATATGTTTTCGGTATATACGAAGTATCCTAATAGAACAGAGACATATGCAATTGCACATGTTGCTGACGATGCCACCTTTTTAACGATTGATAAACCAACTGTAGTTGAACACATTTTGGTTGCAAATACAACTTATGCCTATTTAGCTATGAAATATGGCGATGTATTTGGTACCAAAGAAAAACCTGAAAAAAATCCAAATCTAGAAGCCGCACCTAAGGGTGTTTGGGAATCGTATGTACCAGGAGGTGTTAAGAAAATGGATGAAGATGGTGATTTTCTTAAGTTGAAAATTTATGGCTATAAAGGAGGAACAAAAGTTGGGCAGGTTGATTTTTTCTTATGTACAAGAAAAGCTGACTCTGAAAACCCAACATATGATTATGTGATGAACGATTGGGTGAAAGTAGACTTGGTAAGTCTTGGAGAAGTTGATAAGTTATCATTTGAAATGGAGTCTAATGATATGGCTATAGGTAAAATGAGAACACCAGCCTATTTCTGTTTAGACGGTATTCGATTGAAAAAATAATTTTTTTGTAGTAATTAAGTATAAGGCTCTTTACACGTTTGAAAAAATAGATGTGGTAAAGGGGCTTATTTCTAACTAATGGTTAAAATTAATAGAAATGAAAAAATATATTGTTTACTTATCTGTAATAGTTGTAAGCTTGTGTTCATGTGGTAAGAAGTCTACGTCTATCCAAGGGCAGATTGATAATAATAAAAGTGAAAAATTATTACTTGCATATAATAATATTGTAGATACTGTTTTAATAGATACTGATGGTTTTTTTAAGAGTGATATCGTTATAGAATCTGCGACCTATGTAAATTTAAAGTGTAAAAGAAGGGTCGTTAAGTTATACCTTAAATCAGGTGAAGATATTGATATGAAATTTGACATAGATAAAAAAAATGGTGAGGTGATGTTTAGTGGAACTGCATCTGCCTTATGTTATTATTTGCATAAACAGACAGAGCAAAAATTTAGTGGTGATTATTATAAATTAGAAGAAACCGAATTCTTTAATCGTACAAACGAGCTGCTAGATAAAAAGTTAAAATTATTAAGTGTAATAGAGTTTGATAAAGATTTTAAAAATATAGAGAATAAAAGAATTAAGTATAAAATTGCTGGTAAAGTTTTAAATTACCCATCATATTATCCATTTTATGCGAATAAAGAATTTGTATATGGTGATGCTTTTTTGCATTATTTTGATGAATTGTCTTTAAATGAAGAAGAATTGATGAGTTTAAAAGAATATAAGAACTATATCTTTACTTATATTCAGTGGATTTCATCTAAAAATACTGTGGTATATGATCCTATAAAGCAAACTCAAATTGGGATAGATTTTATTTTGAAAAATGTTTCGTCTGTTAAAAATAAAAATTACCTATTATACAAATTAATATCAAGCTATGTTGGTAGAAATGGTATTGAGAATGCAGATTCTTTTCTGTCTAGTTTTAATTCGAATTGTACGGATATAAATTATGTGGGGAAAGTTAATAAGCTTGTTGCAAAATGGACGAAAATTGCTAAGGGACAGCCATCTCCATCATTTAATCTAGAGGATGTTAATGGGCAAGAAGTTAATCTAGAGAGTTTAAGAGGTAACTATGTGTATATTGATATTTGGGCTACTTGGTGTGGACCTTGCAGAGGTGAAATTCCACATTTGGCAAAATTAGAAGAAGAATTTCATTCAAAGGATATTGCATTTGTTAGTATTTCGGTTGATAAGAACAAAGAGGCTTGGGGAAAAATGGTTAAGGAAGATGAAATGGGAGGAATTCAATTACATGCTGGTGCCGATTGTTCCTTTGTGAACGATTATATAGTTAGAGGTATTCCTCGTTTTATTCTTTTGGATAAAGAAGGGAAGATTCTTTATAGTAAGGCAGAGCGTCCAAGTGGTAAAATTAAAGAGATTTTAAATCAATTAGGAGATATATAAACCTAAGAAGCTGTTTAAAATTTATCCTTTCGTTCTTTTATATGAAGAAACAAAAGCCTAATTGCGTTAAATTCTAAACAGTTTCTAAGAGTCTTTAAAATAAATAAATGAGCAAATCAAATAATTCTGCTCATTTATTTTTTATTAGGTATTGTATTTACAAGCACGTGACAATTTATCTGTGATACAGCATTGGATTCAATTAGTGTATAAGGAGGAAAAGAGATTGGAGAATTGAGTTCTGATTGGAATTATTATTTGGAAACTGGGACTAGTGTTTCATCAACACTAGTTAAATTAAAATTTTCAGGAATTGAGAAAACATCTTTGTTAAGTTTTGTTTTAGAAGCATAATCCATTGTGATTATCGTTTTTTCTTTACCATTGAAAATAATAGTTTTTAAAGGGAGTCCATTTTTTCTGACTTTTATGTAAGAGTTTAAGTTAAAATAAGGGGCAACGCCTGAATGAAAAAAGAAGACCTCAAGAAAATCTTTAAAGTCAACCATATTCCAGCCCATGTGTGAAAGTAGATTTTCTGCTATCCAAACTTCCTCTAATACCTTTCCTGAGTGTCTCACCTCGTATTTACGAACGGCATATTCACCAACTGATGTAAAGTTAGGCGTACTTATAATATTGAAATTGTCGAAAATGCTATAATCAGGAATCAGGGGATTCTTACCTGTTCTTCTATTCATCATTTCTTGAAAATTCTTCTTATCGATAGAATTTAAGTTCCTCAGAAAGGAAACATCATTTAAAAGAAAGTCATTGTCATTTTGGATTTTCATTCGAGTAACAGCTTTTCTAAAATCTGACACATTACCTAACCAGTAATTATTATCTTTTTTATTTATAAAGCTGATTGTTTTTGAAACAGAGTTATAAAGATAGGTGTAATCTTTCGTCACAAGCTTCATATGATTTCCTTTAATATAAATTAAAGTACGGCTTTGTTTTTCTCCTTGATCTACATAGAATTTAATGACCCAGGATTTATTGTTTGTAATGTAGTTGACTACCAATAATAGCAAGATTAAAGAAATCGAAATGTAAATAACTTTTTTGATCATTATCCGGAAAGAAATAAGCATGAATTTAAATGGTTAATCAAATTTACAAATAGTTTTACATATGAGCTCTTATGATGGGTGTTTTTTTTATTATTCAGAACCTTTCAATTGTAACATCTATTTAATTTTCATTATATTGAGAGTGTAAAGTAGTAAAGATATTTAAAGCTTAATAAGAATGCCTATTTTAAAAGGTATCATGACATTGTCTCATCAACACACTATCATTTGAAGAAATTAGTTAGATATTGTTTCTTTTTGCTTTTATGTTTATTTACTGTTCAAACTTTTTCTCAAAAGATAAAAACGGTAAAAGACAAAACAAGGATATTGTTCATATTCGATGCCTCGCAGAGTATGAATGGTAGATGGGAAAAATCTACTAAGATGAATGTGGCTCGCAATTTCTTGATTGAAATGATTGATAGTTTAGAGTTTGAGAGTAATGTTGAAATGGCTCTTAGGGTATATGGCCATCAAAGTTCATTTCCGCCTCAAGACTGTGAAGATACAAAATTAGAGGTTCCTTTTTCTCCAGATAATGCAGGTGTAATTCGTCAAACTCTTCGATATTTAAATGCAAGAGGGACTACACCTATTGCTTATGCTCTATCAAAAGCAGCAACTGATTTTCCTAAATCGAAAGAATTGGTTCGTAATATTGTTATTTTAATAACGGATGGCGTTGAAGCATGTGATGGTGATCCTTGTGCTGTTTCCGAAGATTTACAAAAAAAGGGAATTATTTTAGAGCCTTTTATTATTGGGATAGGTTTAGATAAGAGATTTCAAAAGAGCTTTGAGTGTGTAGGCGAGTTTTTAAAGGTAGATAAGGAAAAGAATTTTGGAGGAACATTAAATTATGTGATATCGCAAGTTCTTGATAAAACTTCAATGCAGGTTAATCTATTGGATGAGAATGATAAGCCAACTGAGAGTAATGTGCCAATGACTTTTTACAATCATACAAGTGGAAAGTTACGTTATCAGTATATGCATACAACGAATTCGATGGGACTACCAGATACTCTTTTTATAGATCCGTTAATCCCATATGATATTACGATTCATACACTTCCCCAATTACATGTCGATAGTATTAGAATTGAACCTGGGAAGCACTCAATTGTAGGATTTAAAGCTGTTCAAGGGCGATTGAAGGTTACATCTCAGAGAACAAGTTTATTAAAGAACTTGAGTTGTGTTGTTAAGAAAAATGAAAATACCATTAATGTACAGGCTATTAATTATTCTCAGAAATATCTAATAGGAAGTTATAGCTTGGAATTGTTGACATTACCACGCATCAAAATTGAGGATGTGAAGATTAAAGCGTCTGAAACAACCGTAATTGAAGTTCCTCAACCAGGCTTGGCAACTATATTTAAACCTACTTATGGACCGTGCGACTTATTCATTAAAATTGATGGCAAGATGGAATGGGTTTGTGCTATTGATAGTAGGGTTCTTCGTAAAACATTAACACTTCAACCTGGAGATTATCACGTTGTATTTAGAAGCAAAACAGTACGTTTATCTCACTATACAAAAAGGCGTGCTTTTGTAATTATTCCTGGAAGTTCAATCACAGTTCGTTTGTAATTCTAAACGATTGGATTGATATTCAATATTGGTTTATAGGAACCCAAACTCACAACCGATTGTTTATTAGTTAAATTATCTATTGTTTACCCATTTTTATTCTTTTCATTTCAAGAGCTAACAATCTAGCTATCTATCCCATTATGGGATTAATAAAGTTCTTTCTGAATTCTAATGAGCGTCTAATAATTTTAATGATCCCTTGAATATTTTCGTATCTTTGCGGGCATTAAATAAAATCTGAAGCAGATTTTTTAATCATCTTATAAAAACTCTTGACTAGAATGGAGCCAAAAGAAATGGACAAACAAGTGGAATTATCGGTAACTGATATGGCATCGGACAATATTCGAATCTTATCAGCTGCTATGGTTGAACAAGCAAAATCTGGACATCCTGGTGGTGCAATGGGTGGAGCTGATTTTGTAAATGTACTCTTCTCGGAATTCTTAAATTTCGATCCTACCGACATGAAATGGGCGAATCGTGATCGTTTCTTCCTTGACCCAGGTCATATGTCGCCAATGTTGTATTCTATTTTAAGTCTGACAGGCAATTATAGCATGGATGATTTGAAAAATTTCAGACAATGGGGTAGTGTAACACCAGGTCACCCAGAGGTTGACCAAGCAAGAGGTGTTGAGAATACATCAGGTCCATTAGGACAAGGACATACAATGGCAGTAGGTGCTGCTATTACTGAGCGTTTCCTTTGTGCTCGTTTCGGCGAGTGGATGGCTCACAAAACTTATACTTTTGTCTCTGATGGTGGTATCCAAGAAGAGATTGCTCAAGGTGCTGGTCGTATTGCAGGTACATTAGGATTGAGTAATTTGATCATGTTCTATGATTCAAATAATATTCAATTATCAACTAAGGTTGAAGAAGTAACTTGCGAAGATACTGCTAAGAAATACGAAGCTTGGGGATGGCATGTTATTACTATTAAAGGTAATGATGCAAGTGCTATTCGTGCTGCTCTAAAGGCTGCAAACGAAGAAATTAAGCGTCCAACACTTATCATTGGTCAAACTCTAATGGGTAAAGGTGCTGTTGATATTGATGGATGTAGTTTCGAGAATATGGTTTCGACTCATGGTCAGCCATTGGGAGCTGCTGGTGCATCATTAGCAAAAACCATTGAGAATCTTGGTGGAAATGCTGAGAATCCATTCCAAATTTTCCCAGAAGTTGAAGCTTTCTATAAAGAAGTATTAGCAAAGAAAACTGCTGCTGCTGCTGTTAAAAAAGCAGAGCAAGCTGAGTGGGCTAAGGCGAATCCAGAATTAGCGACTAAGCTAGAGGGGTTTTTCAAAATGGAAGCTCCAGAAATTGATTATGAAGCAATCGCTCAGAAATCAGGTGTAGCCACTCGTGTTGCCTCTGCTGCTGTGTTAGCTGAACTGGCTAAGAATGTTGATAACATGATCGTATCTTCAGCTGACTTAAGTAACTCTGATAAAACAGATGGTTTCTTGAATAATACAAAAGCATTAGCTAAAGGTGATTTCTCTGGAGCATTTCTTCAGGCAGGTGTTGCTGAATTAACAATGGCATCTATTTGTAATGGTATTGCATTACACGGTGGTGTTTGGGCTGCTTGCGCAACTTTCTTTGTATTTTCTGATTATATGAAGCCTGCAGTTCGTCTATCAGCTTTGATGCAAGTTCCTGTAAAATATATCTGGTCACATGATGCTTTCCGTGTAGGAGAGGATGGACCAACGCATCAGCCAATTGAGCAAGAAGCTCAAATTCGTTTGATGGAACAAATTAAAAATCACTCTGGTGAGATGAGTCTTTTGGCTCTTCGTCCTGCTGATGCTTTGGAAGCTTCTGTAGCTTGGAAAATGGCTATGGAAAATACTACGACACCTACAGCACTTATCCTGTCTCGTCAGAATATTAAAGAACTTCCTTCAAAAGGGAACCGCTACCAGGAAGCTTTACAAGCACAAAAAGGTGCATATATTGTAGAGCAACCAACTTCAACTCCTGATGTAGTTCTTTTAGCTAGTGGTTCTGAGGTTGCAACTCTTGTAGCTGGAGCTGAACTTTTACGTGCCAAAGGAAATCTAAATATTCAGGTTGTTTCTGTTATTTCTGAAGGATTATTCCGTCAGCAATCTGCAGAGTACCAAGCTGAGATTCTTCCTGCTGGAATTCCTACTTTAGGCTTAACTGCAGGTTTACCTGTAACGCTTCAAGGCTTAGTTGGAGCGAACGGTAAATCAGTTGGTTTAGACCATTTTGGTTATTCAGCACCAGCAAGTGTGCTTGACGAGAAATTTGGTTTTACTGCTGAAAATGTTGTAAAAGAAATTGAAGCGCTATTAGCTTAGTCGTTACAATATCTAAATATATTAAATCCGAAGTCGTAATGGCTTCGGATTTTTTTATAGTTTGCTTTTACTTAAATCATTAATTTTGTAAATTAAGGAATTGAGGTTAAACCAAATAAGAATTCTATCGTCTAAGATTTATTCTTGTTAATTGGAATACCTACTTTTAAGGAATATTAAAAAAGTTGTAATTGATGACAAACAAATCAGACGATGATATTTTGGAGATGTTTCGAGAGGAATCAACAAAGGAAGAGGCCTTTGGTCTTTTGCTTAAGAAATATCAGGAGCGCTTGTATTGGCAGATTCGTAAAATTGTTATTTCACATGACGATACCGATGATGTTCTTCAAAATACCTGCGTGAAAATTTGGAAGGGCTTAGGTAATTTTCATTCGAAGTCTCAATTGTTTACATGGTTGTATCGAATTGCAACAAATGAAGCATTAAGTTTCTTGAAGGATAGGCGGCGTAAAAGTTTTGGATCGGGAAATGGAGAAGTTGAAGAATTATTGTTGGCAAGTTTGGAGAGTGATCCATACTTTGATGGTGATCAAGCTCAATTAGAATTACAAAAAGCTATTGTACAGTTGCCAGAAAAACAGCGTTTGGTTTTTAATATGAAATATTTTGATGAGATGAAGTACGATGAAATTTCAGGAATTCTTCAAACTTCGGTAGGAGCTCTTAAGGCATCTTATCATCATGCCGTTAAGAAAATAGAAAGCTTTTTAATATCAAAAGAGGTTTAATTAAACCATTAGTTTAAAAAGTGATCCAATAAAAGAACAGACTTGACTAGAAAATCAAATCATATGAAAAAGGATAATCCATACAAGGTTCCAGAAAATTACTTTGAGAATTTGGGAGCACAGGTTAAGGAGAAGATTAAGGTAGAGGAATTGAAGCTAAATGAAGCGGAAGAGAAGCAACCTTTGATTGTTCAACTTCGTCCGTACATGTGGATGGCAGCTAGTGTTTTCGTATTAGTATTTGCTGCTCGTTTAATTTTATCGAATTTTATTGACCCTGAATTTAAAATTGCATCTTTTGGTAGTGATGAAGTTCAAGTGAATACTGTTGAAATAGAAACATCTACCGATGAGGAAGATGCTTTATTTATTGAAGAGTTTCCTGACGTAACTGATGAAGATATTATTGAGTACCTTTCTGATTCAGATATCGATACTGATATTTTACTTGCTAATTTATAAGTTTAAAAAAACAAGCCCATGTATAAAATAATAAGTCTTTTACTAATTATCACACTTTCATCTTCTTTGGCCTTTACTCAAGGACACAGAGAAGATATGTCTCCTGAAATGCGAACCAAATTTGAAACTCAAAAAATTTCATATATCAGTCAGCAAGTTGATGTTACTCCAGAGCAGGCTCAGGCCTTTTGGCCACTTTACAATGAGCATCAGAAGAAGAAAGATATATTAAGAGATGAGTTTAAACAGATGTATCATCGTTTAAAAAATGATTTTAAGAACCTATCTGAGAAAGAGATGGAACAAATTGGTGATAGGTTTGCTGATTTAAAAGTAGATAAAGCTAAGTTAGACAGAGAGTATCACAATAAATTTAAAGAGATACTGAGCGCAAAGCAAATTCTTAAATTCCATATGGCTGATAAAAGATATCATGGAATGCTAATTCGTCGACTGAAAGGAAGAGGAGAAGGACGTATGAGAAGAGAAAGGAATTAAATCATATTTGGATAAGTTATTATAAGGTTCTTGAGATTAAGTCTTGAGAACCTTTTTTTGTACATCAATTTTTGCATGATGTCGTTTATTAATTGGTGTTTAACATGACGATTGTGCGTAAAAACTAAAATGTTTCTCAATAATATTATTTCAGCTTAAGTTTCTTTAATTTTAAAATTTTTAATCATAGAATAATGAAGATGTGTATTTGAGTTATCTTAATTCTCTTTTACTCAGACCTACTAACAAAAATAATTTGAAATGAAGAAAATCTTGGGTTTAATGTTGTGTATCCTATCAGGCACAATGTTATTTGCGAAAGAAAGTAGTCAGTGGATACGATATGCTGCAATTTCTCCTAATGGAGAACAAATCGCCTTCTCTTATAAAGGTGATATTTACCTAACTCCAACAAAAGGAGGCGAAGCTAGGAACCTAACTTTCCATAATGCTCATGATTATATGCCAGTTTGGAATCATGCTGGAACGCAAATTAGTTTTGCTTCAGAACGATTTGGAAATATGGATGTGTTTGTTATTAATGTTGATGGTGGCGAACCTACAAGATTGACTTATCATTCAAGCAATGAATTACCTTTTTCGTTTAGTGCTGATGACAAGAAAGTTATTTTTGGAGGACAACGTTTAGATACGAAAGATCACCGTCAGTATAATACTAAATCGCAACCAGAGCTATATCAAGTAGCTGTAACAGGTGGACGAGTTGAGCAAGTGTTTACTATTCCTGCTGAGGAAGTTCAAGTTCGTAAAGATGGAAGAGAACTTGTTTATATCGATAAAAAAGGTGGCGAAAATTATTTTCGTAAGCATCATAAGTCAAGTATAACTCGTGATATTTGGAAATATGATGTCGTAACTGATACACATTCAAAAATCACAACTTTTGAAGGAGAAGATCGTAACCCAATCTATTCAACAGATGAAAAAAGCCTTTACTATTTAAGTGAAGAAAGTGGATGTTTCAACGTTCATAAATTGAATATTGAAAAGCCATCTGAAAAAGAGCAAATAACAGACTTTAAAATGCACCCGGTGCGTTACTTGAGCATGGCTAACAACGGAACACTTTGTTATACTCACAATGGTGATTTATATACTAAAGGAGAGAATCAGGAAGCTAAGCTTATTAGTGTTAATGTTCGTTCGGTAGCTAGACACAATAATATGAAAGTATTGCCTGTGTCAGGTAGTATTAAGGAAATGGCGATTTCTCCAAATGGAAAAGAAGTAGCTTATATTGTAAGAGGTGAAGTTTTTGTTTCTTCTGTTGAAACTAAAATGACTAAGCGTATCACAAACACAGCTGCTCAGGAACGATTTGTTAGTTTTTCTCCTGATGGAAAAGCAGTGATGTATTCTTCGGAGCGTAATGCAAAATGGGGAATTTATCAAACAAAGCGTGTTAACGAAAAAGAACCATACTTTTTTGCTTCAACAGTATTGAAAGAGGAAAGCGTAATTGTTAATGATAATGAAAACTATCAAGCTGAATATTCTCCTGATGGAAAAGAAATTGCATTTATCGAGAATAAGACGACTTTAAGAGTTTATAATCTTGATAAAAAGAAAAGCCAGACAATAATGACTCCTAATGAGTTGTATTATATGGGTGATGGCGATCAGTATTTCCAGTGGAGCCCAGATAGTAAGTGGCTATTGGTTTCTTTTGCACCTACTATGGGGAACGATGAGGCTGTACTAGTAGCAGCTGATGGATCTAAAGAAATGATCAATATGACTCAGAGTGGTTATGGCGATTACGAACCAAAATGGGTTAATGGGGGTAAGCAAATTCTATGGTTTACTAATAGAAATGGACTGCGTTCTCAAGCTAATTCAGGATCGAAGCAAATGGATGTTTATTCTCTTTTCTTGACAAAAGATGGATGGGATAAATTCCATATGAGTAAGGCTGAATACAAGCTTTGGAAAGAGATTAGCGATAAAGAAAAGAAAGACAAAGAAGAGAAAGCTAAGAAGGACTCTGACAAGAAAGATAAAAAGGAGGATAAGAAAAAAGAACCTGAAGTAAAAGATATAAAATTTGATTGGGATGGTCTTCAGGATAGAAAAGAAAGATTAACCATTCATTCATCAAAATTGGGTGATGCCGTGCTTTCTAAGGATGGAGAGGACTTGTATTACTTAGCTAAATTCGAAAAGGGATATAACCTTTGGACAACTAAGTTAAGAACTAAAGAGACGAAAATGTTAATGCATCTTGGTGCAAAATCAGGAAGTTTGCAGTGGGATAAGGATATGAAAAAACTATTCCTTTTATCTGATGGTAAAATTTCGACTATCGATGTAAAAACGAAAAAGAAAAAATATGTTGCAACTAGAAGTGAGATGCAATTAGATCTTGCTGCTGAACGCCAAAACATGTTTAACCATGTGTGGAAGAGAGTTAAGACAATGTTTTATATTTCAGATTACCATGGAGTAGATTGGGATGCTTTAAAAGTGAATTATCAAGCTAAATTGGGATCTATTGGTAATGATTTTGAATTTTCTGAAATGTTATCAGAGATGCTTGGTGAATTGAATGTTTCTCATTGTGGAGCTCGCTATTATGGTTCTATGTCTGGAGCAGACAATACGGCTTCGTTAGGTGTTTTCTTTGATTATTCATACAAAGGACAAGGTATTAAGATCACTGAGATTATAAAAAATGGACCTTTGGATAAAGAGCATATTAAAATTAAGCCAGGTATGATCATTCAGCATATCGATGGTGTCAGTATTGATATTAATGTCGATTTTGCAAAATATTTAAACAGAAAAGCAGGGAAATTTACACTTCTTCATGTATATGATCCATCAACTAAAAAATCGCAGGATATTACAATGAAGCCAATTTCATTAAGAAAAGAAGGTGACTTATTGTATGACCGTTGGATAAAGAAAAACGAAGAAGAAGTTGAGAAACTAAGTAATGGTAAGCTTGGTTATGTGCACTTACCTGGAATGAACGATGGAAAATATCGTGATATTTATGAGAAAGCAATGGGTAAGTATTTTGATAAAAAAGGATTGATTGTTGATACTCGTTTTAATGGTGGTGGTGACCTTGTTGGAGACTTGTCAATGTTTTTAACAGGTGTTCGTTTTCTCGATTATGCTATTGAAGATAGAGTTTTAGGTTTCGAACCTAACTACCGATGGACTAAGCCAAGTGTTGCGCTAGTTGGTGAAGCTCAGTATAGCGATGGATCTTGTTTTGCATGTGGTTACCAAGACCTAGGAATTGGAAGAATGATTGGTATGCCAGTTCCTGGAACATGTAGTTTTGCAGGATGGGAAATGTTGCAAAATGGGAAAGTGTTATGGGGATCAGTTCCTGTAAGTGCTAAAAATAAGAAAGGCGAATGGATGGAAAACAATCAAACTGTTCCAGAAGTTATTATCAAAAATATGCCTGGTAAGATTGACAAAGGTATCGACCAGCAGCTCGAAGGTGCTGTAGAAGATTTATTGAAAACTGTTGAGTAGTTTAATTGAAAGGATTAAATTATATTCATTAATATATAAGGCTGTTCTCAAAGGGGACAGCCTTTTTTTTGCCTATCATTTTCCTTTGTTTAGAGTGGATTCAATTAGGTTGCAGTATTATTCAGAGGTGTTTTGAACCTTATTATTTTCTGCCTTTAAGGGTTTGATTTTTAGCGAATCGCTTAATACCCAATGGACTTTAGTCTTGGCTATAAGACCAAATGGTATTATCCTCTATTTGTCAGTATCCTTATCAAGAAAGGAATGTAGAGAATCCTTCATTCTCCTTTTTTTGTTAACTTCGACAAACGAAAGGATAAAACACTTTTACGTTAAGGGCATAATCACAAAATGAGGAAACTAATAATAATATCAATTTTATTTTTTTTATCAGCTATTGTTCTGGCAACTCCGCAAGATCCTGAAGCTATAATATATGGGAAAGATACAATGTATGTTGATTTTTTTCCTTTCGAAGTTCTGATGAATAGAAATGAAGAACTTCATAAGAAAACAATGAATGCTTCGGATTGTATTCAATCCTCCTGTTGGAGAGGACATCACGGTACTTGGAAAATTGAAAATGACAGTTTGTTTCTTGTCAAATTAGAGGATGGTTGTCAAGAGAAAGAGTTAAACCTCAGCCTATTTTTTGATGCTTCAGAAATAAGCAATAAGGGAGTTTTTGCTTATTGGTTTTCTCAAAGAGTTTTTGCAAACTATGGTAAATGGTTAGACTTTGATGAGATAACTTGGTCGTCAATTTATGAAGGGACTTTTAAATGTAATATAAACGGGGGCATTATTTCAAACGTTAGAATTGAAATGAAAGATCCATCTGAGATTAATTTTTTCATAAAAGAAAGAATTGAAAAAGAAGACACGATGGTTTGTTTGATTGTTGAAGAATATCCGATACTTATAACAGATAATAGGGAATATAAACCAGAAGACTTGAAAGAATTCATTTTAAAACACATTCGCTATCCAGCAAATGGAGATGATTGTATGGGAAGTGTATATATATCATTTGTAGTTGAAAAAGACGGAACAATTAGCAATAAGGAATTCGAAAGAAAACTCTGTGACAGTTTTGATGAAGAAGCAATGAAAGTTATTGACCTTATGACTAAATGGAAACCAGGTTTTATAAATGATAAATCCGTAAGGACAAAAATGACTTTGCCTTTAAGATATAGATATGAATAAATTACAGGGTGTAATAATGTATATAAGTAATATGGGGTAAGCATGTTACTGAGCCTTTTCTCTTCGTAGTAGTTCCGCCAAATCTTTGATTTGACGAGTTCAATTTGATTAAGGTAAATAAAAGATTTGGCTCAGTGGGTATTTGAAAGTTTTGTACATTTATCTTCTGTACTACTCATATACTCACCATTACCTGCAATGCAACAACTTCACACATATTAAAATAATTATGGATTATAGACTACCGATTCCAAGAAATTGGCAAGACTTTGAAAGTATCTGTCACCAACTCTGGAAAGAGATATGGAATGATCCTAATGCTCAAAAAAATGGTCGACAAGGGCAAGCCGATAATTTGATTATTGGAATTGCCGAAAAATATGATGCATTTGATAGTGATGAAGATAGCAATGATTTTAAAGTTGATATTGATTTGAATATTTCACCTGAAATTGTAATAACAGAAACCTTTAAAAACTAATGGAATTACAAAACTCAAAATACAGCTCATTAATTGATAACGTAGGTAAATTATTAGCCGAAAGCAAGCAGAAAATTGCTTCTCAGATTAATACGGCTTTAGTAACTACCTACTGGAATATTGGCAAACACATTGTTGAGTTTGAACAAGGTGGTGCTGATAAAGTAGAATATGGAAGTGAATTATTGATTCAACTTTCTAAAGATTTATTATTGAGTTATGGTAAAGGATTTAGTAAGTCCAACCTCTATCAAATGAGGAAGTTTTATCTCACATTTCCAATTTTCCAAACACTGTCTGGAAAATCTGAAATTAGCGAAACACCGTCTCACATATTATCTTGGAGACATTATTTATAGATATTAGAAAATATGAAATTTAACACACTCGTAAAAAATATAGAAAGTACACATTCAGCTTTTTTTAAACAGACTGCTAATGCGGTAAATATTAATCTTTCACTACGAAATTGGTTTATTGGTTTTTATATTATTGAATTTGAACAAAACGGAAAAGACAAAGCTGAATATGGAAAACAACTCTTGAAAACTTTGGCAGAAAAACTGAACAAAAAAGGGTTTTCATATCGCAACCTTAACCTATTTAGAAAGTTCTATTTAACCTATCCCGGAATAATGCAGTCGCTGACTGCACAATCTGATTTAAACCAATTCTCAATTATGCAGTTGGCGACTGCAGAATTAGAAGAAAAACTACAGCTCAATAAAAACCAACTCAATTTAATTAGTCAGGTATCAACCAACCAATTGAATAGTAACGAAAAATCACACCTTGTTTTATTGCTAAGAAAAACCTCATTCACGCATTTTGTAGAATTAGTAACAATAGAAGATGTGATAAAACGAAAATTCTTTGAGTTGTTAATTATTCAAACGACTCCTTCTGTTAAAGAACTTAAAAGACAAATAAGTACGCTCGCTTATGAGCGAGTAGGTTTGTCAAAAAATACAGAACGAGCGATGAAAACTCTTCAATCTAAAATTACTCCTGTAACTCCAAACGACATTATTAAATCACATTACTTTCTTGAGTTTTTAGAATTTAACAGCCCTGAATTAATTGAAGAAAATGAATTGGAACAAGCACTTATTAACCACCTTCAAAATTTTATCTTAGAATTAGGTAATGGGTTTTGTTTTGAAACAAGACAGAAAAGAATACTTATTGGTGAAAAATATTATTTTATTGATTTGGTATTTTATCACCGCCTCCTAAAATGTCATGTATTGATAGAACTAAAAGTAAATGACTTTGAGTATTCAAACGCTTCTCAGCTCAATACATATATAAACTATTTTAAAAAGGAAATAAAACAGGATAGCGACAATCCTCCTATTGGAATATTAATGGTTGCCAATAAAGACCATGCACTGGTAGAGTATGCAACAGCAGGTATGGACGAAAATCTTTTTGTAACCAAATATATGTTACAGTTGCCCAATAAAAAGCAATTAGAAAATTTCCTCAATAAGGAATTAAAGAAACTGTAATGGATAAAACTCAACTACAAAAAATATTCAGTAAGCCATTTAATAATAGTGATTGGCTTGACGTTCTTCAAAATGTATTTGGAGCAAAGCAATTATTAGCTCAACCCAGATAAATACTTTTACCAAGCAACGATAAAGCAAAAGCTGCTTTTGAATTAGAGAATTTTACTACTCTGACGACCGTATTATTGGTTTGTATCGAATAGAACTTAACCCTGATGTTTGGCTAGAACGCAACAAAGTAGGCTTGCGGGATTTATTACGAAAGGTTATGAATGGATTAAACTGGAAGGAGAAGTAAGTACAAGAGGATATGCAACTTATTTTGATTATAAAAAGGCTCAAAGACATCTTGCTAAAATGATTAAACTTAGTCTTATCGGAGATAATGGTGCTGCAAAAACATCACCTAATTATAGATATGTTGCAATAGATTAAGGTTAACTTAGACATAAACATGGACATAGTGTCCAAGTAGATATTGATGGAGATAATAGAGTAGTTGTTACAAGAAATAATATGATAAGAAATAATAGAGCATGAAAAGATATTTTAAGGACTAAGAACAATTAAGACAGATGGAGAGGAGAAAGCACATGCCCCCAACAACTAGGCGTTCGTGTGGCAGGAACTGCCCAATATGAACGCTTAGTTGACGGAACCGATCCTCAAGTTCTTCTATGCAGATTACTTAAATAAGGGAGAGTTTATAATAAGGATTTGTAGGGGGGCGCTTAAATCTGTAGTAAGCAATAATTTGAAACGGAGAATGAATATGTTAAAAAAAGATACGCTTTTTGCCAAGCAGAAGAAAACCCGTAAAAAGAGAGCCAAATGAGTAAAAAAGATAATAAAAATGAATTACAGCAATTAAACAACTTTGTGATTTTCGAAACCGAAAATGGTAAAGTAAATATTGATGTATATTTTCAAAATGAAACACTTTGGTTAACTCAAAAGCGTATTGCAGAACTGTTTAACAAAGGGCGTTCTACCATTACCGAACATTTGCAACACATTTTTGAAACAAACGAATTAGTAGAAAATTCAGTATGTCGGGATTTCCGACACACTGCCCAAGATGAGAAACAATATACGACCAAATTCTACAATCTAAAAGTTATTACTGCTGTTGGTTATCGTGTAAATTCACAAAAAGCAACTGCATTTAGAAAATGGGCAACCGAAATTTTACACGAATACATCATCAAGGGCTTTGCAATGGATGATGAACGTTTAAAGCAAATAAGGCATTTCGGAAAAGATTATTTTGATGAAATGTTGGAGCGAATTAGAGAGATTCGTTTGAGCGAAAGAAGACTGTACCAAAAGGTAGCAGTAGATTGAAGATAGCCTTACGAAATGCTGCAAATGCTATTGGAAATTTAAAAGAGGGGCACCTTGCTGATTTCTTCCGAAGGATCAACTATAAAAAAGGACGTCCCACAGCCATTAATGCTACAACCCGAAAGTTGGCTACTATCATATGGAATATGCTGGTAAAGGCACAAAACTATAATCCACCAACACAATACATGCTCCTAGATGAAAAAAGAAGGCTGGGACTTGTAAAGAGAATACAAAAACAAATAACTAAATTTGATATCCAACCCGAACAACTTGGATTTACAGCTAATTAGTAATGAGGAGTTTAAGTTTGACGTTAGTCGGAAGCGAAAAAAAGAGAATGACCAGAACCTTTAAGATATAATCAAATGCAGATTGACATAAAAGGAAAAATAAACGAAAAAAGATTATCATATAATAATACTTTACTTCCACTATTTGAAGCTATTGTAAACTCAATCCAAGCAATTGAAGAAGATAGTGCGACCAAACCAGGTTTGATTGAAGTTGATATTATTCGTTCAACGCAAACTTCATTGGATTTTGAAAATGATAGTACACTCCCGTCAATTATAGATTTTGAGATAAAAGATAATGGAGTTGGTTTTAATGAAAAAAACTATGATTCCTTCAACTTTGCCCATTCAACTTATAAGTTTAATAAAGGCGGAAAAGGAATTGGTAGATTTACTTGGTTACGAGCATTTAAAAATGCTAAGATTGAAAGTCGTTATTATGAAAATGACACATGGAATTTAAGAAAATTCAATTTCGAACAAACAAAAAATGGAATTGAAAAACATTCTCTAGAAAAAGTAAATACATCTCAAGATAGATATACTCATGTTACCTTGTCGGGGTTAAAGCCTGAATATCAAAAATGGTGTAATAATAATCCAGAAGACATCGCTCTAAAAATAATAGAACACTGTTTTGTATATTTTCTTAATCCTGATTGTCCCCGAATAATAATAAACGATGAAATTACACAAGTTGTAGTAAACGACCTTTTTAATATTTATACTAAAGGGCATGTGTTATCTGATAGGATAAAGATTAGGGATAATTCTTTTAGCGTCAAATTAGTTAAGCTTTATAGCCACAAACTTGATAACAAAATTCATTACTGTGCAGATATTAGAGAAGTATTAAATGATAAGTTGAGTATTGAAATACCAGAACTTGATACATTCTTAAAAGATGAAAATGACGAAAAATTTTCCATTGCCGTTTATGTCGAAGGTGAATTTTTAAATGAAAATGTTAATGAAGAAAGAACTACAATTTCTTTCTCTAAAGGAGATGTAGATTTCCCTGACCAAACCTCACAAACAGAACTACGAAAAGCAGTCACCTGTCTTGTTGAAAATAAATTGAGTGACCAAATTGAAGAATTATCAAAAGTTAGAATTGAAAAAGTAACAAACTTTGTAGTAGAGCACCCGCGCTATCGTCAATTATTAAAATATAGAAACAACGACCTTAAAAGAGTTCCTTCTAACCTTAATGAAGAAAAATTAGAACTAGAGTTGTTTAAAATTCAGCAGAAACTGGAATTAGAAGTTAAACAAGAAGCAGCTGAAGTACTAAAATTCATTGAAAATGATGAAGAAAAAGAAGAGTTTAGCCAAGAGAAAAATGAACTGTTTAACAAAATCATTGAAGTCGGGAACTCAAAGCTTTCTGAATATATAATACATAGGAAATTAGTTCTTTCTTTATTTGAAAAAATGTTGAATCGTAGAGAAAAGGAAAGTGCTGTTCATAATTTGATTTTCCCACTTCGTACTTTTTCTGATGAAATAGGATTTGAAGACCATAATTTGTGGATGTTAGATGAAAAGCTATCCTATCATAAGTATTTAGCTTCCGATAAATCATTTAAGCAGAATAAGCAAGTTAACTCAGACTCTGCTGAGCGACCTGACTTGATAGTGTTTAATAAACCTTTTGCATTTTCTAATGACAAGAAACCATATGAGTCTGTTGTTATAATTGAATTTAAACGTCCAATGCGCGATGATTATAATGATGACGAGAATCCGATTATGCAGGTTAATAGATATGCAAGAGAGATTATTAATGGAGAAGTAAAAGATAAAAATAATAGAGAATTTGATTTACGTCCTAATACTCCAATATATGCGTACATAGTATGCGACTTGACTAAGAAATTAAAGTCATATGCTGCTGATTCTGGATATAAGCCTCTACCTGATGGGAATGGATATTTTGCATTTAATGACAATTATAACATGTATATAGAAATAATGAGTTTTGATAAGATATTGAATGATTCTTCTGAACGAAATAAAGTATTGTTTGAAAAATTAAATATAGAATAGCCAGCGCCTAACAACGCATTATAAATAATTGCCATATGTCAATAGTATCAAGTGTTGTAGTCCGTATAAACTGAGTAGGTTTTGAGAGTTTTGAAACTCGCACTTGGTAACTATTCATATGTAAACGTTAGCAAATATTTTAGAACGTACCCCAATTGAAACGTTCAATGTCGTGTAAATGTCGTGTTTTTGTAGTTGGATTGTAATCTTAATTATGATGATATTTGGAGAAAAAAAGAAAAATGAAAATAGGATTATTAATAAAAGAATTAAGAATTAAAAAAGGATTGACTCAGGAAGAGTTAGCTGATAAAACTGAGTTAAGTACTAGAACAATTCAACGAATTGAGAATGGTGAAGTAGCCCCTCGTGCCTATACACTTCAGATGATTGCCAAAGTACTGGAAGTTGATTTTAGCTTATTTACTAAAGATGATTCTGGTGTGGAAATGGATGTAGATAAGGATAGCAATAGAACTTGGCTAGCAATGATACATTTAAGCGGAATGCTCCCTCTTTTTCTGCCTTCTTATATTATCTGGAATCGGAAAAAGGCTGACATTAAAGAAATGACTGAGCATTATCGTGCTGTATTATCTTTTCAATCAACAATACTTTTTATGTGTCTCATCGGATTTTGGGTTTTATATAACACTTCGAATCCTAGAGTAATTTTGATTTTTTTACTAATTAGTGGACTCTTTTCAGTAAAGAATACTTTCAACGTATTAAATGGCAAGCCTTATAAGTATTTTGGGATATTTAGAGCCAAAAGAAACAAGACAAAGTCTACTTTAAGGTAATGCACTTTACCTAACATCTGGCACATTAACCAAAAATCGCACTTAAACAAAGAAGGACGTGAATTATGAAAAAAGAAAATCGTGAAAAAGTTCAAAAAAAACTTGAATTGATAACTCGCAAATGGTGGTTTGTAGTTGTTTTTATTCTACTCAATATATTAGTACCACCTATTATTACAAATGGATACGATTCTTCTAAGAGTGGTGGTGAAATAATCGGATACCTTATTCAACATTCATTGCTTGCATCTGACAATTTTTCTTACCTATACCCAATTTTTAAGATTCTACCAGTTATTCTAGTTTTTGCCTTAATTTTCTCAGGGAATCGTTTTAGCCGTATTTTTAGTTTTTATGTTGGTATAAACTACATTTTTATTACAGTTCTTCAATACATTTCAATAACTGACACATATGGTTTTGCAATTGTAATGGGAAACTTCATCCTAACGTTAGTCGTTGCACTTTCCTGGTTCTGGGAAGGTGTGGTAAGGAGAAATGATTTCACCCCCCGAAAGATACCCCTCACAAGATTCTGGATTGTTCCATTGGCATTTTTAGCCTTCTGGTATCCATTGAACCTTGAATCAATGAAACCTGATTTTAATCTATCTTATATATTCACAAATCCAGTGGGTTTAGCCTTTTGTAACATGACACCTATATATCTTGGAATACTCACTCTCTATTATCCAAGGGTTAATATCATAACACTTCGAATCACAAGCCTTCTTGGAATAATCATTAGTTTCTGGAATGTACTGGTAAATTTTATTATGTCCCCCGATATTTTGTGGTGGAATGGAGTTTTACATCTTCCCTTGGTATTTATATCTATTTACGCTCTTATCCTTTCTTTTAGAAAAACACAATTGGTATAATCCATAGAGGAGATAAAGTAATGGATAAAGACTGTGCATAACAACTAAGCGTTCGTGTGGCAGGAACTGCCCAACATGAACGGTGGGCTGACGTAACCAGTTTTTTTAATCTCTTATGGGATTGCTTTGATTGAGTCTTTTTTACGGAAGGATATTTGATGATTAATACAGCTTTATAAGTCTATTTGCATCCTTAATATTGTATATCTACATCAGTTTACTAGTTTATTTGTGGATAAATAAGTTTGTTTTATTATCATTAGAACATAGTTTTTTCATTAGCCCTATTTCGACTTTATTTTCACAATAGCCTGCATCATTGATTATGAAAGAGGATTGACAAATCTTGGAGGTCCCTGCTGTTGAAGTATCGGATAATGATCAGTTCTCCTTTTTGGCAACTTGGGCAAATTCGATGTTTGCTTTCCTGTTTAGGGGAAATCGTAATCAGTCCCAACTGCTAATTATAGTCTTACACACATGGACACAAACATTGAATCAGCACCCACACATTCATATGATCATCCTCTCTGGAGGATTATTTGAGGCTCAAATGGAATGGGATTCCTTGCAGGAATAACTTTTTTGCTCCTAAAGAGATAATCAGTTCTTTGTTTCGCGGTATATTATGTCACTATATAAATAAGGCCATAGGCTAAATGGCATTATCCTCTATTTGTCAGTATCCTTATCAGAAAAGAGAATGGAAATAAACCTTCATTCTCTTTTTTTTGTTAACTTCGACAAACTAAAGGATAAAATACTTTTACGTTAGGTTTCATGCTAAGAGAGACCGTGCATCAATTGCCGACGCACATTTGCAAGCCCAAACCCACAAGCTGACACTTCAGCTTGCAAAAGAGCCAATTTTTTGCAGACGCTCAACCTAATGACTAAAATATGACAGGAAGACTTCAACTTATAGAACAAAAATTAGTAGCAATTGACCCTGCTGGATTTCAAAATTTATGCGATGCTTATTTGATTCTACGAGAAAATGAATACAGCAGCTTAAATAGAACTGGAAGTCAATTAGGAAAACAAAAAACGGTACTTGGTACACCTGATAGTTTCATAAGATTGGAAGATAACAAACTTGCCTATGTCGAATATACAACTCAAGCAGAATCTAAAGTTTCAAAAATAAAAGATGACATTGAAAAATGTTTAGATGAATCAAAAACAGGTGTTCCTTCTGATAAATTATTTCAAATAATTGTATGTTTTAATTCTAGATTGACCGTTGAAGAAGAAACGGAAATTCAAACATATGCTGAAATAAAGAAAAAACGAATAGAGCTTATTGGGATTGACACTCTTTCTCTAGAGATTTTATCAAAATATGTATTGTTATCAAGGGATTTTCTTGGAATCCCTATTGATACTGGACAGATTCTTCCGTTTGACAAATTTATTTCAGAGTACAACAATAAAGCTAATCAACTATCCACACCACTAAATAATGAATTCCTGCATAGAAAAGATGAGCTGTTTGAAATATTGGATTATTTGCAAAAGGGAGATTTATTATTACTATCAGGAGCACCTGGAGTTGGTAAAACAAAAATAGGAATCGAATCGATAAACGGTTTTATTGAGCAAAATTCAGATTATACATCTTTTGCTATTTCAAAAAAGGATGTTGACATATTTGAAGATTTGCGGATACAACTAAGTGTTGATAAGAATTATATTCTATTGATTGACGATGCTAACAGACAATTATCTAATTTGACTCAAATTCTTGGGGTATTTAAAGAGGAAAGAAAAGGGAATATTAAAGTCATAGTAACAGTTAGAAATTATGCGGTAAACGACATTTATAAAATAACAAATGAATTTGAAAGGCATATTATTGATATTAAAAAATTTACTGATGATGAAATAGTACAAATTGTCGCAAGTGATTCATTTAAAATACTTAACAGTAAGTATCAAAAGAAAATTATTGAGATAAGTGATGGTAATGCTAGGCTTGCAGTAATGGCAGCTAAATTAGCAAATGAAAAACAAGCCGAATTTTTATGGGGAGATGTTTCAGATTTGTTTGATTCTTACTTTGATAAATTCATTTCAGATTTTGATTTATTTGAAAATAAAACGATACTAAAGACCTTAGGACTAATTTCCTTTTTCTTTTCAGTAAATAGGAATGATAAAGCTTTTATTGAATCTGTGTTGCAGCTCTTTGAAATAGACTATTATGAATTTAATGAAGCAATAGAGGAATTACATAAAAGAGAATTAATTGAAGTGCAATACAATCATGCACGTATTTCTGAGCAGGTAATGGCAACGTATTTCTTTTATAAAGTTTTTATAAAGGATAAAATGTTGTCATTTAGAATATTATTAGATAATTTCTTTGCTGATTGGAAGTCACGTTTTAAGGATTCAATAATTCCAGCAAATAACTCATTTGGTTATGAGAATGTAATAACGAAAATTGACAATGACCTTTCTGAATATTTAAATTCAATCTCTGATAAAGAAGATGCAGTATTGAATTTTCTCGACTTATTTTGGTTTTACAAACCAGAGGATACAATATCATATTTTTATAATGAAGTTTCAAAGTTGCCAGAACCTGAATTACCAATATATTTAACAAATTATGATACCAATGATTTTGTTTATGAAAGAGAGCAAACTATAGATTTTATATCAAGGTTTTTTAATCATCCAACGGAATGGTTCAAACCTTCAATTGAATTAGGGTTTGAGTATATTAGGAAAAGACCAGAACATCTTCCCGAATTTATTAGGAGAATAAGAGAAAACTTGATATTTGATGAACCTGATGAGAGACTTGGTTTCAAACGGCAAGTTGATTTTACTAATATTCTAATTGAAAATTTCAACAATAATAAGCCTTATTACATCTCTGCATTTTTTGCGCTTGCAAAATCATTTCTAGCACATTCTTTCGATGTAACTCATGGTGGAAGAAAAAATACAATAACTTGGTACAAATATCCATTACCATTTTATGAAGTAACTAAGAAATTAAGGACTAAAATCTGGAAAACCCTTTTTAATAACTATGAGAAATACCCTGATGAAGTATTTGAGGTAATTAAAGAATTTAAACCAACACATCATGATTTAGTACCTGAAATGATGGATTATGATTTGAGTTTATTAGTGCCATTCATTTCTGAGAAATTATCACCAAATATTTTCAAACATGCATATTTTGTGCTTGATATGGTTTATTGGAACAACAAGGAAGAGAAAATTACTAATAGGACATACCAAAGCTTAAAACAAAAATTCCTTACCGATGAGTATTCCTTGTTTTGTAAGCTGGATTGGAATAGGTTGAGAGATAAAAATGATTTTGAATTTGATAATTGGAAAGATTATGACAACCTTAAATCTGAAGAAATTAGGAAAAATTTTGTATTTAAAGATGAATCAGAATTTGATATTTTATTAAGTACCATTAGTAATATTCAATCTATCAAAAAGGACAACTTTTTTTATGCTAGTCAATCCTTAGATATTGTTGTTGAAGAGAATTTTATGCAAAATCCTGAGATTGGATTTAATCTTTTGAAAACGATATTGAATAATTATCCATCAGGTCTTCATTTGTTATATAGGTCAGTTAAAACAATCTCAAATGATTCAAAAGAATGGTGTTTGGAACTTTGGAATGAACTTGATAAATGGGATAATGAAAACTCTCTTTTTTGGCGTATAAATTTCTTCAACTATTTATCCGATTCATTTATCAATGAATTTTATTGTAAAAAGTTATATGCAATGATTCAAAGTATTGATAAATATGCTTATTTGTATTTAGAGTTATATTCTAAGTTTAACATACTTGACGAACATATCACAAAAAGTATTTTAAAAACAGTTGCAGATAAAATTGACAAATTAAACATAGTAATTGCATTTTCAGATGATGTGTTTGAAAAGAATTTAGATTTTTTTGAAAATGATTATGAATTAATTAAACAGACATATTTTCAGCAATACAACACTAATCATTCTCAAATATTTGATTTTAAAGGGAAAGGTTTTGCAAAAATATTTAAGAATTACCCGGAATTTTTAAACGATTTTATTTCGGAATATTACACAGTCCATTCTCTTAGTAACAGGGATGTCAGATTGAAACTAAGCTTCCTCTGGGGTACTGATTTAAATTTTGGGATTATTGAAGAAACAATGGAGTTAGTAATTGAAAGAAATCCATATTTAGGAATTGGAGATCATTTAATAAATATATTTTTTAATGAACTCAATGAAAATCAATTATTAAATGCAAAAGAGTTTTTAAAGCAATATCTAACAAAAAATAAAAATGATTATCGGAGAATCAATCTAGTTTTTGATGGTATACGAAATTGTTTGAATGGTCTATTTGAAGAATTCTTCCTTTACTTTTTAGCGATTAATCCTAAGCCTGAATTATTTCAAGAAATTGATTGGGTTGGTAATGTAGGCGTTCAAGTTGGCGAGGTCAATTTTGGAGAATTGTATGCCCAAAGGTGGAAGAGTATTTTAGAAATAGTCAATAAATCAAATGATACATTAGCTATGATACCAATTAAAGCATTTTTAAAGAAGAAGATAGCTGGACAATATAAAAGGGCTGAACACGAACGAGAAAGAAAATTTTTAAGACCTGATTGGTAGCAACGCTTCGCATCCATACACATTGCCAAGTCCTGCGAAAAGCTAACGCACAAGCCAAAACTTGTCAAAGAGTATGGCTGTCCCTTCACACAGGCAGACTGTGGAGAATAAAGCACGAAAACACAACACGCAATATGAAAAACTGGTCGGATAGTGGTAAATATGAGCGATTTAGAATTAAATAAACGGTGTCATAAATTGGAAGATTTGAGTTTCAAACTCCCCTACGATTTCTTAGCCAGGTCGTTATTGCGACACGAAGTCGCTTAAGCAATTGTTTAACAAGCGGTTGTGTGCTTGATTAAACCTACTGTTCCTTCAGTAGTATCCTACCAGAGCATCT